>JAGOBN010000207.1 GCA_017999235.1 Anaerolineales bacterium
CAAGCCGGCCAGCCCCGCCATAGCCATCCACATGTTGGTATAGCGCAGGCTGTTGCGGACGGCTGGCTGGTAGAGGGCCAGCGCGTCCGGGAGCCGGTTTTGCGCCAGCCGCAGATCGCCCTGCCGCACCTGGATCATCAAATACTCCGGATTGATGGCTAAGGCTTCATCAAAATTAACTTCCGCCTGCGCCAGGTCGCCGCGCCGCAAAGCCAGGGCGCCCACATGCTCAAACGAAACCGCCGCTGACCAGGTGTGGCCGGTGGCTTGGCGCAGAGTCAGCGCCTCGGTGAACAGGCGCTCGGCCTCCGCGTCGTCGCCGGCCTCGAAGGCCGCCAGGCCCAAGTTATCCAGGGAGCCGGCGATGCCCAGTTGATCGCCGATCTCGCGCGAGAGGGCCAGGCTTTCCGTGTGCAGGCGGCGGGCCTCGGCAAAATCCCCCATCTGGCGGGCCACCCAGCCCGACCAATCCAGCGCCAGCGAGGCCCAATACCGGTCGCCCAACTCGCGCGCCAGCGCCAGGCTCTGCTCAAAACACTGGCGCGCCTCGGTGAAATAGCCGGCGTGGTGGACGGTCTCGCCCAGCGTAGCCAGCTGTGAGCCGGCGCCGCGCTCATCGCCGATGGCCCGGAACATCTCAATGCTGGTCAGCAGGGCGGCCCGCTGTTCGGCGTAGCCCTGATCGATGGCGGTGTAGGGGTAGAGGGTGGCGTTGCCCCAGTGGTCGTGGTGCGCGCGATAGTACTCAAAACTAAAGCGCGCCGGCGGCTCGGCGGCCGCGCGGGTGCGGAAAACGCCGGCGAAGAGCGCCTGCAGGTTGAGATAGGCGCGGGCGCGCTGGGCCATCGGGCTGTCCGGCACCTGATCCAGCAGGGCCAGCGCTTGCAGCAGGCGCGCCTCGGCCAGCAGGACGCGGCTCAGGCGGTAATTAAAGGTCCCGTTCCAGCCCAGCAGGCGCGCGTGGATGAGACGGTCGGCGGGCTGGAGGCTGGCGCGCCGCTGCCAGATTTCCAGGGCGGCCTCCGTCACTTCCGCCGCCTCCCAGAAGCGGCTGTGGACGTCGTAGAAGCGGCCCAAGCTGAGCAGATACTGGTCCACGGCCTCGGCCGAGCCATGCGCCACCGCCCAGGCGAAGCCGGCGCGGACGTTGTCGATCTCGGCGCTGATGGCGGCGATGGCCTGCCGCTGCCCGTGGCCGTGCAGGGCGGCCTCGCGCGCGTGCAGGAACGCGCCGAAATAGGCGCTGTGCCGGGCCTGATAAAGGCCTTGCCGGGCGGGATCAGCGGCCAGTTTCTCGCCCGCGTACTGGCGCAGGGCGGGGTGCATATCGTACCGGCCGGCGGCCTGCGGATGCAGCAGGGATTTGTCCACCAGCGCGCTCAGCCGGGCCAGCGGCGCCTCGGCCACGGCCTGCGCAGCCTCGCGCGGGAAACCGCCCTGGAACACCGTCAGCGCCTCAAACGCCGTCTGCTCCGCCGGCGTGAGCAGCGTCCACGAGTACTCAAACACCGCGCGCAGGCTCTGGTGCCGGCCGGTGGGGTTGCGCAAGGGTGAGGTCAAGAAATCCAGACTGCGCGCAATCTCCTCCGCAATCTCGCGGCAGCTGAGCGTCTTCACCCAGGCCGCGGCCAGCTCCAGCCCCAGCGGCAGGCCCTCCACCAGCGCGCAAATGCGGGCCACGTGCGGCAGGTCGGCCGCGGTCAGCGTGAAGTCGAGCCGCGCTTTGCGCGCCATCTGCTCGAACAGGCGCACGGCGCTGAACTCGGCCGCCTGCCCCAGCTCGGCGGTGTCCGGGAAGCGCAGGCCGCCCACCGGCAGCACCCACTCTTCGTGCAGGTTGAAACGCTCGCGCGAGGTGGCCAGCACTTTGACGCGGGGCGCGGCCTGGACGATGGCGCTGATCAGGCCGGCGGCCGCCATCAGGTGCTCAAAGTTGTCCAGCACCAGCAGCATCTGTTTAGCGCTCAGGAAGTTGAGCAATTGCCGTTGCTGCAGGGCATCGTCCACGCGGCCGTCGATCTGGCTGAAGAAGGCAAAGCCCACCGCCTCGGCCAGCGCCGGGACCACATGCTCAGGCTGCTGTACGGGCGCCAGGGAGACAAAGAACGCTCCCTGGGCAAACGCGGCCTGGTGCGCCTCGGCGGCTTGCAGCGCCAGACGGGTCTTGCCCACACCGCCCGGCCCGGTCAGGGTCAGCAGGCGGCAATCCGGGTTGGCGAGCAGGGCCGCGATCTGTTCCAGTTCCTGGCGCCGGCCGACAAAGGGGGTGACTGGTCTGGGCAGGCGGGTTGGGGCGGACTCAGCCGCGCCCGGCCCGGCCGCGCCCGGCCCGGCGCCTTCGGCCGCCGGCGTCAGCCGGCCGGCCTTGATCTGCTCAGCCAGCGCCCGCGTCTCCGGGGCCGGCCGCGCCCCCAGTTCCTGCTGCAGCAGCCGGGCGCCGGCTTCATATTGATGCAGGGCCGCCGTCGTTTGGCCGGCCCGCGCATATGCCAGCATCACGGCGCGCTGGGCGGCCTCGTTCAAGGGGTCCAGCGCCAGCCAGCGCCGGCCAAAAGCGAGGGCGGTCTGCGGCGCGCGGCCGAGCTCGGTCTGGGCCAGGGTTTCCAGCGCGCCGGCCAGATCCCGCTTCAGGCTCTCACTCTGGAAGAAAACCCACTCGTCAAAGGCGGGCGCGTCCTTGAGCGAGAAGCCGGCCAGGAAATCGTCGGTGTACAGCTCCAGGGCCGCCGCCAGCGCCGGGCCGCGTTCGGCGGCGGGTGTGGCGGGGGCGCGGCCGGCCGCCAGCCGGGCGCGGAACTCGTGGACATCCACCCACGGCGCCCGCGCCAACGCCACCGTCTCCCGGTCCGCCTCGATCCAGCCTGCGCCCAGGACCTGGTTCAACTCCCAGAGCGTGCGGCGCAGGTAGGCCGACGCCCGGCTCTGGTCATACTCCGGCCAGAACAGGGCCGCCAGCTTTTCCCGGGCCGGCCGGCCGCGCTCGACGGCCAGGTAGGCCAGGAGGGCCAGCGCCTTGCGCCGGTCCGTGGCTACCGGCTGATCGTCCAAGGCAGCGCGGGGCGGGCCGAACAGGGTGAGGGTGAGCATCGTGGCGAGGATTATAGATCAAGGCCGGGCGCGGGGCGGGCTCCGCCTTAAGACGGATTAAAGCCGAAACGCCGGCCGAAACGCGCCGCGAACCGGGCCGGAAACGGGCGGAGCGTAAAGTCAGGGCAGATCGAAAGCACAGAGAAAGGAGCCCGCCATGTTTACTGATCTGTCCCTCAACCCCGCTTTGCAGACGCGCGACCCCCAGCGCCGCGCCGCCGCCGCGTTTGAGAACGCCTACTTCCGGGGTTGGTGGGACCGGCTGGTGGCGCGGCTCACCGGCCACGCGCACACGCTCGGCCGGCTGCCCGGCCGGATCTTAGAAGGCTCGTTCGCCGGCGCGCGGACCGTGGCGCTGGATCAGGTGCGGGGCTCGGAAGACCGCAGCACGGACTTCGACGCCGATTTCCACCCCCTGCGCCTGGAAAGCCGCGAGCGCTGGATGAGCATCTACCAGGCGGTGGGCCGCGGCCAGACGCTGCCGCCGGTGGAGTTGGTGCAAGTGGGGGATACGTACTACGTGCGCGACGGCCATCACCGGATCTCGGTGGCGCGCACGCGCGGCCAGGATTACATCGAAGCGGTGGTGGTGGCCGCCCAGCGCAACCCGCGCTAAGGCCGGCGAACGCGCCCGAACACAACCCCTGGGCTGGACGGCTCAGGGGTTGTTGCGTCTTACGGCCGGGGCGTTAGATGAGGCTGTGCGCCAGCCGCCGGGCCAGCGCCTTCACGTCCGTGGCTTCCACCCCCACCGGCCCCACGCAGGCCGGGCAGCCGTCCCGGCACGGGCAAGCCGTGATCAACTCCGCCGCGCCCCGGATCAGCTCCCAGCGCAATTGATACAGCTGCTCGGCCAGGCCCAAGCCCTCTGGGGCCAGGTCATAGAGCGTGATCGTGGGCGCGCCGGTTTCGGCCGAGCGCGCCTCCGCCAGCCTCCCCAGGTCGCGGGGGTCGCACATGAGAAACAGCGGCGCCACGTTGCCGAGGGCGTGCGCCAGGCCGCCCAGCGCGGTCTGGGTGCCGCGCGTGCTCTCCACGCGCTCGTGGCAGGCGCGACAGAGGGTGAGCAGGTTGGCGAGCGCGTTCGCCTGGCGATACTGCTCGTTGACGCCGGGGATGTAGCCGAAGGTGCGAAATGGGATGACGTGGTGGACGTCGTGCTGGCGCTCGCCCGGCGTCTCGCGCCGGCCGCATTGCCGGCAGCAGTACGCATCCCGCGCGCGGGCCGCCTGCCGCTGCGCGTCCCAATTCGGGCCGTACTGGTTGGGGTTCAATTGAATGCCCTCGAGCGCCAGCCGTTTCACCAGCTCCGGCGGGAACCACAGCCAGTAACCGGTGGTCTGGAACTCGCGCGCCGGCAGATTGATCTCCCCGTGGCCCAAGGTCTCATGCGTGTAGCGCCGCACTTGCCGGTAAGAGACGGCCTGGGCCGTGATGAGCAGTTGGCCCCAGGCGTGCGCGGCGCGCTGGGCGCCGCCGGCCTCGGCGCGGAGCGGTTCTTCCGCTTCGGCGGCGCTCAGGATCTTGACCTCCACCGTCTCGCCGGCCTCGGTGAAGTAATCCACCTCTTGCGGCTGCGCGTCGGCCAGGCCCTTCTCCCAATCCAGCTGGGTGATGAGATACGACCGGCCCTCGTGCAGATAGACGGCGCCGGCGTGGACGCGCGCGGGCGCGGCGGCGCGGTCCACTTCCCCCACCACGCGCGGCCGGCCGGCGCTTAAATCCTGGATCAGCACCCGGTCGCCGCTGGCCGAGCGGAGGGACACGGCCTGCGCCGGATAGGTGCTGCCAATCCAGCGATAGGTGCCATCCTGGGCATGCACCTCGCCTTCCTCGGCCAGGACCTCCAGCAGGGCCGGCACATCCTGAAAGGCGCCAAAGCCCTCGCCCGGCGCGAAGGGCAGCTCGAAGACCGCGCAGCGCAGATGGTCGGCCAGCAGAGCCAGGTTGTCCGGGTTGAGGCGCGCGTGCTCGGGCGAGCGCTCGAACAGATAGCGCGGATGCGCGGCCAGGAACTGGTCCAGCGGCGCCGCCGAGCACACCAGGACGACGGCGCTGGTCTCGGCCCGCCGGCCGGCGCGGCCCGCCTGCTGCCAGGTGGAGGCGATAGTGCCGGGATAGCCCGCCATCACCACCGCGCCCAGCTGGCCGATGTCCACGCCCAATTCCAGCGCGTTGGTGGCCACCACCCCGCGCACCACGCCGGCGCGCAGCCCGTGTTCGATCTCCCGCCGCTCCAGGGGCAGATAGCCGCCGCGATAACCGCGCACCGCACCGGGGTCGCGGCCGGCCTGCTGGGTCTCATCGCGCAGATAGCCCAGCAGGATCTCGGTGGCGTTGCGCGAGCGCGCGAAGAGCGCGGTCTGCACGTCATCGGCCAGGAACTCGCTGGTGAGGCGCTGGGCTTCCAGCAGATACGAGCGCCGCACGCCGGTGACCGCGTCCAGCACCGGCGGGTTGTAGACGATGACGTGCTTTTCGGCGCGCTGGGCGCCGTCGTCATCCACCACGGTCACCGGGGCTTCGATCAACTTTTCGGCCAGCTCGCGCGGGTTGGCGATGGTGGCGGAGGCGGCCAGGAACTGCGGCCGCCCGCCGTAGAACGCGCACAGGCGCTTGAGCCGGCGCAGGACGTTGGCCAGGTGCGAGCCAAACAGGCCGCGATACACGTGCAGTTCGTCCAGGACCACGTAGCGCAGGCCGGCCAGCCACTCCGCCCACTTGGTGTGGTGCGGCAAAATGCCGGCGTGCAGCATATCGGGGTTGGAGATCAGCACCCCGGCCGCTTTCCGGATGCCGGCGCGTTGGGATGGCGGGGTATCGCCATCGTACAGGTGGACGGCGACGGGAGCCGGGAGCTGGGCGGCGGGGCCGGCCAGCGCCCCGATAAGGCCCGCCAGCTCGTCCGCCTGGTCTTGTGCCAGCGCCTTGGTGGGGAAGAGATACAGCGCCCGCGCCGTCGGGTCGGCCAGCAGGGTGTGCAGCACGGGCAGATTGAAGCCCAGGGTTTTGCCGGAGGCGGTGCCGGTGACCGTGACCACGTGCTCGCCGCGCAGCGCCGCGCTGACCGCCTGGGCCTGGTGGGTGTAGAGCTGGGGGATACCCTGGGCCGCGAGCGCGGACACCAAACGCGGGTCCAGGCCGGCCGGGAAAGGCGCGTACCGGGCCGGCCGCGCTGGGAGGCGTTCCCAAGCGGCCACGTTGTCCATGAACCTCCGGTCGAGGCGCAGACGCTGCAGAGTTTGCATGACGGGATGACGTTAACCGCGCCGGGCGCTCGGCGCGGTTAAAAACCGATTACGCCCAGGCCGATCGCCAAGGCTACGGCGAAGGCCGCGCCGGCCACCGAACTCAAGAAGTTCACCCAATCGTTATCCAGCCACGGCCAGCCGCGCTGCGGCCGCGTGCCAGCGCCGCATGTATGGGCGGGGTGGCGCTCGGTCTCCTGGCCGCAGGCATCGCAGAAATAAATGGCCTGCACCGTCGCGCCCAGCCACGAATCAAACAGCGCGCCCAGCAGGCCGGCGGCGGTGACGATCAGCGTCAGCCACAGGGGGCTGAGCGCCGCGCCCCAGCCCGCGCCCGCGTCCCAGCCGAGCATGCGAAACAAGCCGGCCAGCAGACCGATGAGGCCGGCGCCGCCCAGGGCCGCCAGGGTGCCGGTGCCGCTGATCGCGCCCGAGGTGCCGGCCGCCACTTCCCGCCCCGTGGTGATCAGGCGCGGCCGGCCGCGGCTCAACACCCCCAGCTCGGTGGCCCAGGTGTCGGCGTTGACGGTGGCCATGGCGGCCGCGAAAGCCAGCCCGGCCCAGGGCGCCGGCCCGAACGCCAGCGCCAGCGCGCATAACGCGCCGGCGCCGCCGTTGGCCAGGGTCTGAGCCAGGTCCCGCTGATGGCCCTTGCTGAATTTCTCGGCCAGGGCCGCCTTGCGCATTTCTTTGTAGTGCGAGAG
>JAGOBN010000209.1 GCA_017999235.1 Anaerolineales bacterium
CTACCTGGACACCGACCCCGCCACGCACCCGGCCGTGACGGTTGAAAAGATGGGGCGCTGGCGTTTGAGCGTGGAAGGCGCCAACACCTATTCGCCCGATCCGGCGCGGCAGGCGGCCCGCGCCCGGATGGAGCGCGCCGTTTATCGCCAGCGCGGGGTGCTGATCGCCACGGATTATCTGGTGAACTCGGGCGGCGTGATCTTCGCGGCCCAGGAGCGCCTGATCCCCACGCCCGAACATCTGCGCCTGCCGGCCGCGTGCCTGGGCGATGGGGCGGCGGTAGCGGCCTGGCTGAGCCAGCACGCGGCGGAATTCCAGGCCCTGGCCGAGCAGCGCCGCCTGGCGGCCGAGCGCTACCGCGATAGCGTCATCCGCCGCAACATGCGCGAGCTGGTGGACGCGCTCAGCGCCAACGCCGACCGGCTGCCGGCCGAGGCCGCCGAACAGATCAGCGTGCGCCGGATCGCGGCGCGGGAGAGCGGCCGCACCGCCGCCGACCTATTGACGCCCATCCCCACCATCACGGACACTGGCTGTCTGCGCGAGGCGGCCGCCACCCTGGTAGCCGCCGGCAGCCCGATGGCGGCCGTGGTCACGCCGGCCGGCCAGTTGGCGGGCGTGGTGACCGAGTGGGACATCACCCGCGCCACGGCCCAGGGTGCGCGGGATGATCAGCCGCTGGCCGAGCTCATGACCCGCCAGGTGATTGTGGCGCAGGCGGACGATACGATCCTGGATTTGGTGAGCAAGCTGGAACACTATGATCTCTCGGCGCTGCCGGTGGTGCAGGGGGAGGTCGTGCTGGGGATGGTCACCACCGACTTGCTGGCGCGGCGCTCGCTGTTGCGGCTGCTGCAAACGCGCCCGGCGTAACCGCCGGCCGGCGGCGGCTCAGTTTCAAGGAGCGGCGCTTGGATTTGGAAAAAACCCTGTGGATCAGCCTGGGGGCCGTGATCGGGGCCAACGCCCGCTATTGGCTCGGCGGGTGGGCGGCGGAGAAATGGGGGCCGGCGTTCCCGTATGGCACCCTGCTGATTAACCTGACCGGCAGCCTGCTGCTGGGCGTCTTTCTGACGTGGGCCACACAGCGCGCGCTGGTGGACCCGCGTTACCGGCTGCTCATTGCCGTGGGCTTCTGCGGCTCATACACCACGTTCTCAACCTATACTTATGAGAGCCTCAACCTGATGCTCACCGGCAGCTGGGGGGCGGGGCTGCTTAATCTGCTCGGCAGCTCCGGCCTGGGGCTGGCGGCGGTCGCCCTGGGGATCTGGATCGGCCGCGCGCTGTAGCGCGGGGAGGCGGCAATGCGGATCGAAGGCCCGGCTCAACGTTTGTGCATCTACCTTGGTGAGAGCGACCAATGGCGCGGCCGGCCGCTGTATCTGGCCCTGCTGGAAGCGCTGAAGCGCGCGGGCCTGGCCGGCGCGACGGTCTCACGCGGTCTGGCCGGCTTCGGCGCTCACTCGCGCATTCACACCGTGGCTCTGGAAGCCCTCTCCAGCGATCTGCCGTTGGTCGTGGAAGTGATCGATACGCGCGCGGCGATTGCGCGCGCCGTCACCGAGGTCGGTCCGATGGTGCGCGAAGGCCTCATCACGCTCGAAGACCTGCGCGTCATCAAATATACCCATCGCTATTTGCAGCCCTTGCCCGGCGATCGGCTGGTCAAGGAAGTCATGACGCGCGCCGTGACCCGGGCGGCGCCCGCCACCCCGCTGGCTGAACTGGTGGCCCTGCTGGTGGTTCAGCGGCTCAAAGCGGTGCCGGTGGTGGACGAGGCGGGACGGGTGGTGGGCTTGATCAGCGACGGCGACATTCTGAAGCGCGGCGCTGGGCCGGCGCGCCTGGCGGTGCTGGAGCGGCTGGATGAAGCCGGCCTGGCGGCCCAACTGGCCGCGTTGCGGGCCAGCGGCCAGACCGCCGCCGACGTGATGACGCAGCCGGTCGTGACCGTCCGCGAGGATACGGCGCTGGCCCACGCGGTCCAGCTGATGGTCAAGCACAACCTCAAACGCCTGCCGGTGGTGGATCAGGCCGGCCGGCTGGCGGGCATGCTCAGCCGCGTGGATGTGCTGCGGACGGTGGCGGGGCCGGCCCCCCAGCCCGAGGCGCGGCCGGCGCCGGCCGCGGCCGGGCATACGGTGGGGGAGCTGATGGACACCGCGGTGCCGACGGTGCCGGCGGACGCCGATGTGGTGGAGATTGTCACGCGCATGGTCGGCGCCGAGAGCAAGCGCGTGGTGGTGGTGGATGAGGCGGGCCGGGCGCTGGGCGCCATCACCGATGGGGACCTGGTGGCCCGGGTCCGGCCGGAAGCCCGGGGCGGGCTGCTGGCCGCCCTCACCGGGCGCGGCCACGCGCCGGCCGCTGACCAAACGGCCCGGGAAATGATGTCCCCGGTGGTGCTCACCGGGCCGCCTGAGACGCCGATCGCCCAGGCCATTCAGCAGATGCTGACCCACCAGCGCAAGCGGTTCTATGTGGTGGATGCCGCCGGGCGTTTGCTGGGGGCGGTGGACCGGCAGACCCTGCTGAGGGCAGTGGCCGGGCCGGCCCTGGCTGATCCGGCCGGCTGAGCCTGGATCCACGCTCTGAACTCCTGATCTAACCAAATCACCCCCGACTTTCACCCACCTGGTACGCCTGCGCCGGATCGGTTGAGGCAGCCCACGCTTCGCCATTTATCCCCATTGGTCCTCGTGATATTTGTCACATCCCTTTGTGACAGAAAATACTAACCGCCGACGCCCCGCGCTGTTACTGTAACCGCAGATGAGCTTATGCGGTTATGCGTATATGAGCTAAATGAAACATAAAGAGAGACGGTAATGAATAACTCGCTAGAGCGTGAGGTTGACCAACTGCATGCCGAGATTTGCGCCGGCCTGGCGGAACCCACCCGCATCCTCATTCTGTATGAGCTCGCCGAGCGGCCCCGCAACGTCACCGAGCTGACCAAGGACCTGAATTTGAGCCAGCCGTTGGTGTCCCGGCATCTCAAGGTGTTGCGGGAGCGCGGCATGGTGGTGGCGACCCGCATGGGGCCGGCGGTGGAATACCAACTGGCCGACCGGCGGTTGATTGAGGCCCTGGATATTTTGCGCGCGGTATTGCGCGATTCGCTCACCCGGCGCGCGGAGCTGGTCGGCGCGTTCAAAGAAGCTTGATCCTATCCCACGGAGCACCCGCCATGAAGACCCTTTTGATCCTCGGCGCCGGCACGGGCGGCACCATGATGGCCAACAAAATGGCCCAGAAGCTTGACTTGAGCGAATGGCGCATCATCGTCGTCGACAAAGATGAGACCCACTACTATCAGCCGGGCTTCCTGTTTATCCCCTTTGGCATTTACGGCCCGGAAGAAGTGCGCCGGCCCAAACGCAATTATCTGCCGCAGGGCGTGGAAGTCATCTTCTCCGATATCGAGGTCATCGAGTCGCACGCCAGCCGCGTCAAGCTGACCAAGGACAGCCGGGTCCTCCACTATGACCAATTGATCATCGCCACCGGCACGCGCACGGTGCCCGAGGAGACGCCGGGCCTGCAGGACGGCGGCTGGTACAAAAACGTCTTTGATTTCTACACCTACAAGGGCGCGGTGGCGCTGGCGCAGTTTCTGCGCCGCTGGCCGGGCGGCCGGCTGGTCTTAAACGTGGCCGAGATGCCCATCAAATGCCCGGTGGCGCCGCTGGAGTTCTTGTTCTTGGCGCACGCCTTCTTCCACGAGCGCGGCCTGCGGGACAAGGTGGAGATTGTCTACGCCACGCCGCTGCCCGGCGCATTCACCAAGCCGCGCACCTCGGCCGTGATGGGGACCATGCTCCAGGAGCGGGGCATCCATCTGGAAGCCGAGTTCACCATCTCCGAGGTGGATAACAGCCGGCAGGTGATCGCGTCTTACGACGGACGTGAGATCAACTACGATCTGCTGGTGACCATTCCCGTCCACATGGGCTCGACGGCTATCCAGAATTCCAAGCTGGGCGACGCCCTGCATTTTGTGCCCACCCACAAGCACACCCTGCAGAGCAAGCAGTGGCCCAACGTCTGGGTCATCGGCGACGCGACCGATCTGCCGGCCTCCAAGGCCGGTTCGGTGGCGCACTTTGAGGCGGACGTGCTGACGGAGAACCTGCTGCGGCACCTGGATGGTCTGGAGCCGGAGCCGGCCTTCGACGGCCACGCCAACTGCTTCATCGAATCCGGCTTTGGCAAGGGCTTCCTGATTGACTTCAACTATGACACCGAGCCGCTGCCGGGCAAGTTCCCGATGCCGGGGGTGGGGCCGTTTGATCTGCTGAAGGAGAGCGAGGCCAACCACTGGGGCAAGCTGATGTTCCGCTGGATCTACTGGAACCTGCTCCTGCGCGGCGCCGAACTGCCGCTGGAAACGCAGATGAGCATGGTCGGCAAGCACAAATAAAGGGACGACCATGGACACACAGGTAAGCGTCCGGGCGGAGGATCTGGCCGCCCTGCTGCAGAAAATGGACGCGCTGACCGTCCAGGTCGGCGCCCTGACCGAGCAGGTGGAGGCCCAGCGCCGCGGCACCCAGGCGCTGGAGGAGATGGTCCACGAGCTCACGCCGGTCTTCAACCAAGGGTTCAAGACGGTGGTGCGCGAACTGGATGAGGTGGGGGATCAGTTCACGGCCGAGGAGCTGGTTTACCTGGTCAAACGGCTGCTGGCCAACACCCAGCGCTTTAACACCCTGTTGATCCAGCTGGAGGCCGGCCTAGACCTGCTGGCGGAAGTGCAGCTGTTGAGCAAGCCGGTTTTTGACACCGCCGTCCACACCATGGACCACCTCGACCGCCGGGGCTATTTTGTCTTCGCGCAGGAAGGCGCGCGCATGGCGGACCGGATCGTGACCGAGTTCACGCCCGCCGACGCGCGCGCGCTGAGCGACAACATCGTCACTATCTTGAAAACGGTCAAGAATATGACCCAGCCGGACATCATGGCGCTGGCCAACAACGCCGTCGATCAGCTCCACGAGCCGGCGCCGGCCGCGCGGGAGGCCTCGGTCTGGTCGCTGCTGCGCGATCTCAATGACCCGCAGGTGCGCACCGGCCTGGCCCGCCTGCTGCGCGTGCTCAAGACCTTTTCCAGCCCGGCGGAGCCGCCGGCTGCCAGCTAAAAACGTCTACTGACCGCATTTGAACTGAAGGAGACCTCGCATGACTACGAAAGTGATCGCCGGCGCCACCGTCCAGGTTAACGAGGACGGCTTCCTGACCAACCCCGCCGAGTGGACCAAGGAGATCGCGGCTGAGATCGCCCAGCAGGAGGGCTTGGCCGAGCTGACCGCCGCCCACTGGAAGGTGATCGACTTCTGCCGCCAAAGCGCCGAGGGCGGCAAATCGCCGACGCTGCGCACGATCACCAACGGCACCGGCTTGACCACGAAAGAGCTCTTTACGCTGTTCCCCAAAGGCCCAGCCAAGAAGGTGGCGCGCATCGCCGGTCTGGGCAAGCCGGAAGGCTGCGTCTAGGACGCGGCTGACGGACCACCGACCATTTACGCCAACGGAGACCACCATGGCTGACACGAATCGCCATATCGCTTTTATCTGTTCCAAGGGCAACTTGGACATGGCCTACCCCGCGCTAGTGATGGGCTGGGCGGCGCTGGGCAACGGCATCGACGTGACCATCTTCTTCACCTTCTGGGGGATGGACATGATCAACAAGGACCGCGTCGACCACCTGGAGATCCCGCCGGTGGGGAATGCCAGCATGAAGATGAACATGATGGGCGTCCCGGGCTACATCGGCATCCCGCAGTGGATGGGCGCCATCCCGGGCATGACGCCCTTCGCCACCGCGCTGATGAACGACAAGATGAAGAAGCTGGGCGTGCCCACGGTGCGGGAATACCTGCAGATGCTGGTGGACGCCGGCGCCAACCTGTACGCCTGCAAGATGTCGGTGGACATGTTCGGGCTGAAGAAAGAGGACTTCATCGACGGCGTGAAGGACATCGTCACCGCCGGCGACTTCATGGATATGACCGACGGCGCCCAGATCATCTTTATCTAGCTCTGGGCCAGCTCCTGAAAAAACCGGGCGGCCGGCCAGCAGTTTGGCCGGCCGCCCGGGCTGTTTTAAGGGCGATTACCGGGCCGCCAGGAACTCGCGCACGGCCGTGACCCGGGCGGCGGTCTGGTCTGTCAACGCCTGCACCGCGGTTTCAAAGGCGGCCGCGTCACTGGCATAGGGCGCCGCCAGGGCCGCCAAGCGCTGATACTCGGCTGCCAGCGTGTCGGCGTTGAACACGCCTCCGTTCACCACCTCATCGAGATAGCCGTAATACTGGGCCGCGTACTCCGGATCGTCCAGCAGATAGCGGATCAGCGGCCAGTTCTCGCCCACCTCGGCCTTGTCCAGCGAGACGCTGCCCATGCCGCCGCGGCCGCCGCCGGCCGCGCCGGGACCCGCCGGCCGCGCCGCGCCCGCGGCGGGGGGAGCGCCCGCGTCTCCGGGGCCGCCCCGCCCGCCGGCGCCGCCGGGGCCGGCGCCCAGCACAAAGTTGTGGTCCCAGGAAATCCAGGTCAGTTGATCGGTGGCGGGATCATGATAGAGATAGAAGTTGTGGCTCATGGCGCCGTAGGTGTCCCAGTGCTGGATCACGGCGCTGAGGGCCAGCCACTCCAGAAACCCGTCCGTGTCGAAGACCGCGTCGAGCTGGGCGCGCCAGGCGGCCGGGTCGCTGAGGCGCAGGCCGCTGTTGAGGACCGTGTACAGCGCCTCCAGGTCGCTCCAATCGGCCTCGGCCTGGTTGTTCTCCTTGGGGAAACTGGCCGCGATCTGGTCAAAGGTGCCGGCCGCCAGGCTGACGCCGGCGCCGTCGCCTTCGTAGATGTTGCCGCTGTCGCCGCCAAAGACGCGCCCGATCACGGTGTCATCAATCACCTCGACCGCCGTATAAAGCCCCAGGCTCGCCGGCCCGGCGCCGTAATCCACAAGCACTTCGTAAAAGGCGGTTTCCGCCGCCGGCAGGCCGGCCGCCGCCAGCAGATCATACGC
>JAGOBN010000208.1 GCA_017999235.1 Anaerolineales bacterium
CGGCCGGCGCCAGCAACCCCAAGATCGCGGCCGAGCTGTACCTCAGCGAGACCACCGTCAAACGCAAGCTCCAGGACATCTTCGAGAAACTCAACGTCACCACCCGCGCGCAGGCCGCGGCCGAGGCCGCCCGGCGCGGGCTGGTCTAACGCGGCTGAGTCCCGGCCGAGCCATCCATGGCCGCCTGGAGCGCCTGAAAGACGGCGTCCTCTAAAGCCCCAACCCGCAAAACCTGAGCCGCGAGCTGTTCGCGGAACGCCGCCCCTCCGCGGCGTTGAGCGGCAAGGCTGGATCCAGGCTGGCGCGCAGTTCCGCTAAACACCGGCCGGCGGGCAGCGCGGCGGCATAAATTGGACTGATTGGGTCGTGATTTGGCCCGGCTGGTGACTACCCCTTTTGGGGGATTTCTGCTTGAATAGCTATGCCCGTTATTGTAACCATAAGAATATCCTATAACGCCCTTTCACCAGGAGGACCGCCCACCACCCATCCCTCAGCGCGCGTACCGGTAGTTTCGCCCCCTTTGAACAAGAGAGAGGCCATGATCCCACCGACCTTTGATTACGCGGCTCCTACCTCCCTGGACGACGCTCTGGCCATCCTCGGCCAGAACCCCGACGCCAAAGTGCTGGCCGGCGGCCACAGCCTGCTGCCGGCCATGAAGTTCCGGATGGCGACGCCGGCCCTGCTGGTGGATATCAACAAGATCGCGGGCCTGGTCTACATCAAAGAGGAAGACGGCTGGCTCAAACTCGGCGCCATGACGCGCGAGGCCGACTTGGATGCCAGCGCCCTGGTGCGCGCGCGCTATCCGCTGCTGGCCGACACCGCGCGGATGATCGCGGACCCGCTGGTCCGCAACCTGGCCACGGTGGGCGGTAACCTGGCCCACGCCGATCCGGCCAATGACCACCCGGCCACCATGCTGGCGTATCGGGCGCAAGTGGTGGCCGCCGGCCCGGCCGGCCAGCGCGTCATCGCCATCGGCGAATTCTTCGCCGGCCCGTTTACCACCACGCTGGCGCACGATGAAATCCTGACCGAGATCCGCGTGCCGGCGCGCCAAGCCGGCGACGGCGGGTGCTACCTCAAGATTGAGCGCAAGGTGGGCGATTACGCCACCGCCGCCGTGGCCGTGCAGCTCAATGTGGACAGCGGCGGCGTGTGCCGGTCGGCCGGCCTCGCGCTGACCAACCTGGGCCTGACCGCCCTCCAGTGCGGGGCGGCCGAGGCCGCCTTGGTCGGCCGCCCGCTCGACGACGCGGTCTTCAAGACGGCGGCGCAGCACGCGGCGGAGGCCGCCGAGCCGACCAGCGATTATCGCGGCACGGAGGCGTACAAACGCGCGCTGGTCAAAACCCTGACCATGCGCGCCCTGCGGGCGGCCCTGGCGCGGACGAAGGATTAACCCATGAGCACCCACCACCTGACCTTGACCATTAACGGCGAGACCAAAACCGCGGAGGTGCCGGCGCGCCTGCTGCTGGTCCACCTGATCCGCGATACGTTCCACCTGACCGGCACCCACATCGGCTGTGACACCACCTCATGCGGGGCCTGCACCATCCTGCTGAACGGCCGGCCGGTGAAATCCTGCACCGTCCTGGCCGTCCAGGCCGATGGGGCGCGGCTCCAGACGGTGGAAGGTCTGGCGCAGGGCGGGCAGCTGCACCCCATCCAGGAGGGCTTTCATCAATGCCACGGCCTGCAATGCGGGTTCTGCACACCGGGCATGCTGATGACGACCTCCGCCCTGCTGGCGGAGAACCCCAACCCGACCGACGCCGAGATCCGCTGGGCGATCTCGGGCAACCTGTGCCGCTGCACCGGCTACATGAACATCGTCAAAGCCGTGCAGTACGCGGCCGAGAAGCTGCAAGCGCAGCCGGCCGCCGCCGACTAAGCCGCGGCTGTATCTCAGCCGCCGGCTGTATTCCAGCCGCCGGCTGTACCTCAGCCGCTCCACCGGAGAACACCATGCCTGAAATCAACGGCCTCGGCCACTCGATGAAACGCAAGGAAGACGCGCGGTTTATTCACGGCCAGGGCAATTACATTGACGACCACAGCCTGCCGGGGATGCTCTGGCTCGACATCGTCCGCAGCCCGTACGCCCACGCCCGGATCAAAAGCATTGACACTTCCAAAGCCGCCCAGCTTCCCGGCGTGCTGGGGTTCATCACCGGCAGGGATTTGGAGAAGTACAACCTGCACTGGATGCCCACGCTGGCCGGCGACCGGCAGATGGTGCTGCCGATCGACACGGTGAAGTACCAATCCCAGGAGGTGGTGGCCGTGATCGCCGCCGACCGTTACGCCGCCGCCGACGGCGTGGCCGCGGTGGAGGTGGACTACGTGCCGCTGCCCGTGGTGGTGGATCCGTTCCAGGCCCTGCTCCCGGGCGCCACCAAGGTCCGGGATGACAAGGACAGCAACCGCATCTGGCATTGGGAGGTCGGCGACCAGGACGGCACGGCCCAGGTCTTCGCCGGCGCGGCCACGGTGGTGCGCGAGAAGATTTACATCCCGCGCATCCACGTCGCCTCGATTGAGACCTGCGGGTGTCTGGCGGATTGGGACGGCGTAAACAAGAAGCTCACGCTGTATATGACCTCGCAGGCCCCGCACGTCATCCGCACGGTGCTGGCGCTGGTGGCCGGCCATGTCGGCCTCTCCGAGGAGAACATCCGCGTGGTCTCGCCTGATCTGGGCGGCGGGTTTGGCGGCAAGGTCCCGGCGTATCCCGGCTATGTCCTGGCCGTGGCGGCCACCGTCCTGCTGGGCAAGCCGATCAAATGGATCGAAGACCGCTCGGAGAACCTGGCCGCCGACTCGTTCGCGCGCGATTATCACATCGCCGCCGAGCTGGCCGCCGATCAGGACGGGCGCATTATCGGGATGCGGATGGACACCGTGGCCGACCACGGCTACGCCGACGCCCAGGCGGCGCCCAGCAAGTTCCCGGCCGGGCTGTTCCATATCGCCACCGGCTCGTATGATTTCCAGAAGGCGTTTATGAAGGTGGACGGGGTCTACACCAACAAGCCGCCGGGGGGCGTGGCCTACCGCTGCTCGTTCCGGGTCACCGAGGCCGTGCACGCCATCGAGCGCATGGTCGATATCCTGGCCCACGAACGCGGCGAGGACCCGGCCGCCTTCCGCCTGAAGAACTTCATCAAGCCCGAGCAATTCCCGTATGTGTCGGCGCTGGGCTGGGAGTACGACAGCGGCAACTATCACGCCGCCCTGCACAAGGCGATGGAGATGATTGACTACGCCGGCCTGCGGCGGGAGCAGCTGGAGAAGCGCGCCCGCGGCGAGCTGATGGGCATCGGCATTTCGTCGTTCACCGAGATTGTCGGCGCCGGCCCCGCGCACCAGTTTGACATCATCGGCCTCAAGATGTTCGACTCGTGCGAGCTGCGCGTGCATCCCACCGGCAAGGCCATCGCCCGCTTTGGCACCAAGAGCCAGGGCCAGGGCCATGAGACCACCTACGCCCAGATCATCGCGCAAGAACTGGGCCTCCCGGCCGAGCACATCAAAATCGAAGAAGGCGATACCGATACCGCGCCCTACGGCCTCGGCACCTACGCCAGCCGGTCCACCCCCACGGCCGGCGCCGCCGCCGCCATCGCCGCGCGCAAACTGCGCGACAAGGCGCGCAAGATCGCCGCGCACCTGCTCGAGTGCGCCGAGGAGGATCTGGTTTGGGACGCCGACCGGTTCTATGTCAAAGGATCGCCGGCCCGCGTCAAGACGATCCAAGAGCTGGTCTTCGCGGCCTACACCAACTTCCCGCCGGAGCTGGAAGGCGGCTTCGAGACGACCCATTACTACAACCCGCCCAATCTCACCTATCCCTTCGGCTCCTACATCTGCGTGGTGGACATTGACCGCGGCACCGGGCAGGTGACCACGCGCCGTTTCGTGGCCGTGGACGATTGCGGCGTCCGCATCAACCCGATGATCGTCGAGGGCCAGATCCACGGCGGTTTGACCCAGGGGTTTGCGCCGGCCATGATGGAAGAGATGCAGTACGACGAGCACGGCAACCTGTATGGCGGCACTTTCATGGATTACATGGTGCCCACCGCCGTTGAATCGCCCAAGTGGGAAGTGGGCGAGACGGTCACCCCTTCGCCGCACCATCCGTTTGGCGCCAAGGGCGTGGGCGAAAGCCCGACCGTGGGCGCGCCGCCGGCCTTCGCCAACGCGGTGGTGGACGCGCTCTGGCATCTGGGCGTGCGCCATGTGGATATCCCGATCACGGCGCCCAAGGTCTGGGAGCTGCTGCACCGGCACGGCGCGGCGCTGGAAGAGTAAAGGCTTATAGGCCACAGAGACGCAGCGAAAAGCTGATAGGCCTCCGGGTCTCCCCCAGCACCGCCGGGGCGCCCTGTCCGCCGTCGAAGGCGGCGGGGTATTTAGGACGCGGCAGCGCCGGAGCCGGTGTTGACTCTGTGGCGGAGCCGTCGCCATGCTTAACGACTATCTCGCCCGCGCGCATGCTTTGGCCGAAGCCGGCCGCGCCTTTGTGGTGGCCACGGTAGTGCGCGCCCACGCGCCGACCTCGGCCAAGGCCGGCGCCAAGGCCATCGTCACGCAGGAGGGCACGCTGGAAGGCTGGGTCGGGGGCGCCTGCACCCAGCCGGCGGTGATCCGCGAGTCGCTCAAGGCCCTGCAGGACGGCACCCCGCGCTATCTGCGGCTCGGCCCGCCGGAGAGCCTGCGCGGTGATCAGCCGGGCGTGATCGAGGTGCCGCTGACGTGCGTCAGCGGCGGAACGCTGGAGATCTATCTGGACCCGCATCGGCCGGCCCCGCAGCTGCTGCTGGTGGGCCATCTGCCGGTGGTGGAGGCCTTGGCCGCCCTCGGCGCCGACCTGAATTTCAAGGTGACCGTGGCCGGCGAAGCCGTGACCGCCGCGCAGTTCCCGCGCGCCGACCGGGTCCAAGCTTATGATCCCGCGGAGCCGGCGGCGCTGCGCGTGCCGGCCGGCGCTTACGCGGTGGTGGCCTCGCACGGCCACTACGATGAGCCGGCGCTGGAGGCGCTGCTGCCCAGCGCCGCCGCCTATGTGGCGCTGGTGGCCAGCCGCCAGCGCGGCGCGGCGGTGCGGGACTATTTGCGCGCCGCCGGGCTGGCGCCGGAGTGCCTGGCGCGCCTGAAGTGTCCGGCCGGCCTGGACCTGGGCGCGGTGACGCCGGAGGAGATCGCGCTCTCCATCCTGGCCGAGATCATCCAACTGCGCCGGCGCGGCCCGCTCTCATCTCCTCCGTTCTCATCGTCTCCGGGGCAGCCCTCCGATCTGCCCGCCGCCCTCCTGGAGATGCGCCCGGCCGTCATCCCGGCCCCGGCGCCGGGTGAAGCCGTGGACCCGGTCTGCCACATGGTGGTGACCATCGCCGGCGCGCGCTATCAGTCCGAGTACAATGGCCGCACGTACTACTTCTGCGCGCCCGGCTGTCAACGCACGTTCGAAAAAAATCCAGCCCTATACGCCACCGCTTAGGAGACGGCTCATGCATCTCGAAGGCACGACGACCATCAAGGCCGCGCGACAAGTGGTCTGGGATTTCTTGACCGATCCCACCCAGGTGGCGCAGTGCGCGCCGGGCGTGGAGTCGGTCACCCTGCTGGAGGACGGCCGGAAGTTCCAGGCCACGGCCGCCGTCGGCTTTGGCTCGGTCAAGGTGCGCTTCACGGGCCAGGCCGAGTTTGCGGAGATGGATCCGCCCAACCGCGCCAAGATCACGGCCCACGGCAGCGCCACCGGCTCGGCCGCGGATGTCTCCAGTGAAATGGCGCTCAGCGACGCCGCCGACGGCGCCACCGAATTGAAGTGGTCGGCCGATGTGGCCGTGGTCGGCCAGATTGCCAGCCTGGCGGCGCGCATGATGGCGCCCATCAGCCAGAAACTGACCGGCCTGTTCTTTGACGAGGTGCGGAAGCGGATTGAGGCGCCGGCCGCCCCCGCCGCCGGCCCGGTTCCGCCGCCGGCGGAGGCCGCCGGGTCCGCGCCGCTCACGCCGGCCAGCGAGCCGCCCGCGCCCGCCCAGTCCGGCGGATGAGTCTGGCGGCCGCGCGGGTCGGGCGGTTGTTTCAGTGAGAGCCCCGTGACTTTTAACTCCATCGACGAACTGCAGGCCGGCCTGCGCGCCCAGAACTACATCGCCGAGCGCGGGCTGGCCACGGCCATCTACCTGACCCTGAAGCTGGGCCGGCCGTTGTTTTTGGAGGGCGCGGCCGGCGTCGGCAAGACCGAGATCGCCAAAGTCCTGGCGCGCCTGCTGGACACAGACCTGATCCGGCTGCAATGCTATGAGGGCCTGGACGTCAACCAGGCCGTGTACGAGTGGAACTACACGCGCCAGATCCTGCACCTGCGCCTGCTGGAGGCGCGCGGGGAACGCCCGACCGAGGCGGAGCTGTTTGGCCCGGAGTTTCTGCTCAAGCGCCCGCTCCTGCAGGCCATTGAAAATTCGCGCGCCCGCCCGCCCGTTTTGCTGATCGACGAACTTGACCGCAGCGACGACGAATTCGAAGCCTTCCTGCTGGAAGTGCTCTCCGATTTTCAGATCACCATTCCCGAGATCGGCACGCTGCGGGCCAAGCAGCCGCCGGTGGTGGTGGTCACCTCCAACCGCACCCGCGAAGTCCATGACGCGCTCAAGCGCCGCTGTCTGTATTACTGGATTGATTATCCGCCCTTTGAGAAGGAACTGGAGATCATCCGCGCCAAGGCGCCGGAGGCGCCGGCTGCCCTGGCGCGCCAGGTGGCCGGCTTTGTGCAGGAGCTGCGCCGGCAGGAGCTGTATAAGCTGCCGGGTGTGGCCGAGACCCTGGATTGGACCGCCGCGCTGCTGGCGCTCGATCAGCAGGCGCTGACGCTGAGCGTGGTGGGAGACACCCTGGGCGTCCTGCTCAAATATCAGGACGACATCGTCCAGGTGCGGGGCGCCGGCGCGCGCGCGATCCTGGAGCGGGCGGCCGCCGAGCGCGCGCCCTGACCGGGGATGGCCGGCCAACTG
>JAGOBN010000210.1 GCA_017999235.1 Anaerolineales bacterium
CCACGAACAACAGTGTCACGCGGCGCGCAGTCGTCATCAACCTTAGTATAATCCAGGCCTTCACCCATGCCAGACCAGCCTACCTACCCCGCTGACTATCGGGCGCGCGAGATGCGGGCCGTGCTGGCCGCCTTGCAGGCCGGCGAATGCGCGGCCGTCGTTGGTCTGAGCGGCGCCGGCAAGAGCAACTTCCTGCGCGCGCTGGTGGAGGCCCACCCCCGCCTGAAACTGGTGGACGCCAATCGCTTGGGGGCGCCCACGCCGGCGGCGCTCTTCACGTTGATGGGCCGCACACTGGATGCGGAAGGGCCGGCCACCGACTCGCTGGCGGCGCTGGAAGCCGTATTGGGCAGACGTCTGGCCGCGCCCGAAAGTTCACTCACCTTTGTCTTGGACCGCTTTGACGCGCTGACGCGCGCCGATCAACCGGCGCTCACCGGCCAGCTGCGGGCGCTGCGCGACGCTTACAAATACCGTCTGACCTATGTGATCGCGACCCGCCGGCCGCTGGAAGCGCGCACGGAATTGGCCGAGCTGTTCTACGCCAACACGGTCTGGCTGGGGCCGCTGAGCGACGCGGACGCGCGCTGGACGGTGGCGCGCTTCGCGGCGCGCAAAGCGCTGACCTGGGACGCCGCCTTCAGCGCGGCGCTGATCGCGCTGACACGCGGCTACCCGGCCTTTCTGCGCGCCGCGTGTGAGGCCGCGGCCGGCGCGCCGGCGGTCCCGACCCTGGCGGCCCTGGCCCGCCATCCCGCCGTCCAGGCGCGCTTGGCCGAGTTCTGGGCCGATCAGCCGACCGCCGAGGAATTGCGCCAGAGCGGGCTGAGCGGCCTGGCGCTGTTGGAGGCCGGCCGGCCGCGCTCCGCGCCGCTCTTTGACACCGCCCGGCTGACGGCCAAAGAAGCCCGCTTGCTGGACTATTTTCAGGCCCACGCCGGCGAGGTGTGCGCCAAAGACGATTTGATCCGCGCGGTCTGGCCCGAAGACCAGGTCTTTACCGAGGGTGTGCGCGACGACAGCCTGGCGCAGCTGGTGCGCCGCCTGCGCGAGAAGATCGAGCCGGAGCCGGCCGCCCCGCGCTTCATTCAGACCGTGCCGGGGCGCGGTTACCGCCTGACGCCGGCGCCGGCCGCGGATGGTTAACCAACAGCGCCCCGGCGGTTAAGCTCAGGGCGCTGGGCGTGGTCAACGGCGCGGCGGTCAGTTAGAGATTCTCGTCCTCGTCGTCGGTCTCCGGCGGCGGCGGGCTCCAGGCCGTGCCATCCGGCAGGATGGTCTTCGGGGAGAGCACGGAATCGCTCAACTGGGCCACGTGCAGCTTGGCGCCGGTGAGGTTGGCGCCGGCCAGGTTGGCGCTCACCAGCAGCGCGCCGCGCATATTGGCGTTGCGTAAATCCGCCTCGGCCAGGTTGGCTTCAAACAGCTCGGCCCCAAACAAGTTGGCGCCTTCCAGCCGCGCGCGGCGCAGATCAGAGTGTGTCAGATCGCAGCGTGTCATGTTGGCGTGGCTCAGGTCGGCCCCCAGCAGCAGGCATTCGGTGACCCGGGCCTCAAACAGCTCGGCGTTGGCCAGGATGGCGTTGATCAAATCCACGCGGTGCAGTTTGGAATCGTTCAGGTTGGCAAAGCGCAAATTGGCGCCGCGCAGGCTGGCGCCGGTGAGCTGCACGCCCCACAAATCGCGGTACTCCAGCTGCAGGGGCGCCGGCCGGCTGAGCAGTTCGGCCACTTCTTCGTACGTGAGCGGCATCGCGGCAGTTATCCTTTCCCGCGTGGGCCGGGATTGGTCTGGGCGGGGACACCCGGACGCCGGCGGAGATGGCGAAAGTTTAACGCGCCCAGGCGTTAAGTCAAATCCCTGCGGCCGGCCGCGCAAACAATTGACGCCGGCCGCGGCCGGCGCTACAATCTTTTGTAATTGACAGCGGGAGCTCGGTGAAACCGGGCTGAGAGGGTGTCTGTCGGCGCAAAGCGCCGACTAGACTCCGACCGATGGAACCTGACGGGTAATGCCGGCGGAGGGAAACGCGGATAACGTTGAACACCCTCCCTGGAGGGTGTTTTTGTTTACGCAGCCAGCCAAGCCGCGCGCCATTGTGTTTGCCAACGGAGAGCTGCCGGCCGGCGCCGCCGACCGCCTGCGGCCCGGGGACTGGCTGGTGGCCGCCGACGGCGGCGCGCGGCACTGCCTGGCGCTGGGGCGGACGCCGGCGCTGGTGGTGGGCGACCTCGATTCGCTGACCGACGCCGAACAGACCCGCCTGGAGGCCGCCGGCGTCCGCTGGGAACGGCATCCGCCCGCCAAGGATGAGACCGATCTGGAGCTGGCTTTGCTGAGCGCGGCGCGGGCCGGCGCGGCTTTTATCGGCGTGCTCGGGGCGCTGGGCGGCCGGCTGGATATGACGCTGGGCAACGTGCTCCTTTTGGCGCACCCGGCGTTGGCGGCCGTGCGCGTGGAGTTGTGGCACGGCCCGCAGACGCTGTGGCTGATCCGCCCGCCCGGCGGCCCGGTGGCCGGCCAGCCCGGCGACACCGTCAGCCTGATCCCGCTGGGCGGCCAGGCCGAGGCCGTCACGCTGACGGGCTTTCAGTACGCCTTGCACGCGGAGCCGCTGCGCGCGGGGCCGGCGCGCGGCCTCAGCAACGTGCTGACCGCGCCCCAGGCCCAGGTAGCGCTGAGCGCCGGCCAGCTGCTGGCCGTGCACACCCCCGGCCGCGCTTAAGGAGCATGACATGACCGCCGCACCGCTGGAACCCAACCGCACCGTCAAGGTGGAGCAATACCGCCGATGACGCGCGTCCCTGGGTGGCGCGAGGCCGGCCCGCCGCTGCTGCTGATCGGGCTGCTGG
The DNA here is from genome assembly GCA_017999235.1 of Anaerolineales bacterium. Next base: position 2,854 of record JAGOBN010000210.1, read on the forward strand.
TGCTGGCCTGGGAAGCGGCGGCGGTCCTGAGCGGTCTGCCGGCCTTCATCCTGCCCTCCCCCAGCCAGGTGTGGCAGGCCGGCTGGGAAACCCGCGCCCTGCTGTTGAGCGCGTTGGGCGCCACCCTGCTGGAGACCGCGCTCGGCCTGGCCGTGGCGCTGGCGCTCGGAGTGGCGCTGGCCGCCGCGATGGATTTCTCGGCGCTGCTGCGGCGCGCGCTCTATCCGCTGCTGGTCGTCTCACAGACCGTGCAGATCCTGGCCATCGCGCCCCTGCTGATTATCTGGTTTGGCTTCGGGCTGACGCCCAAGATCATCATCGTCGTGCTGGTGTGCTTCTTTCCGCTGGCCGTCAACACGGCGGACGGGCTGGCCTCGGCCGACCCCGATTACATCGCCCTGCTCCGCAGCCTGGGCGCGACGCGGGCGCAGATCTGGCGCCTGGTGCGGCTGCCGGCCGCCTTGCCCGCGTTCTTCTCCGGTCTGCGCGTGGCCGTCACCTACAGCGTCGTCGGCGCCACCATCGGCGAGTGGGTGGGCGGCACCAACGGCCTGGGGCTGTACCTGCTGCGCTCCAAAAACGCCCTGGCCACCGATCAGGTCTTCGTCGCCATCGTGATCACCTCGGCGGTCAGCATCGCGTTGTACGCGCTGGTGCTGCTGATCGAGCGCTGGGCGCTGCCCTGGTACCACTCCGCCCAGCGCACGCGCCAGTGGGATGAGAGCGGCATTTACTAACGAGGAGAGGTGGGTATGCGTCACAGTGCAGTATCATCGTTCGTCAGTCTGGCGCTGATGATGGCGGGCTGCGCGCCGGCCGCGCCGGCCGCGCTGACCCCGGTCACGCTCATGCTGGATTGGGTCCCCAACGTCAACCACACCGGCCTGTTCGTGGCCCAGCAGCACGGTTACTTTACGGAGGCCGGCCTGGCGGTGACCATCATTCAGCCGGGCGAGGTCTACGCCGAGCAGGCGGTGGCCAGCGGCGCCGCCGATTTCGGCGTCAGCTATGCGGAGCAGGTGACCCTGGCGCGCGCCAACGACGGCGTGCCGCTGGTGTCCATCGCGGCCATCCTCCAGCACAACACCTCCGGCTTCGCGGCGCGCGCCGGCGAGGGGATTACGGCGCCCCAGGCGTGGGCGGGCCGGCGCTATGGCTCGTTTGGCAGCCCGTTTGAGGCGCCCACACTGCAGGCGCTCATGGCGTGCGCGGGCGGGGATTTCTCCCAGCTGCAGATCGTGGAGGCCGGCCTGACCGATCCCTTGGCGCTGCTGAACGAGAAACAGATCGATCTGGCCTGGATCTTCTATGGCACCCAGGGCGTGCAGGCCGAACAGCAGGGCATTCCGCTGGACGTGCTGATGATGGATCAGTACTTCGACTGCATCCCCGACTACTACACGCCGGTCCTGATCACCAGCGAGCAGCTGATCGCCGAGAAGCCGGCCATCGTCAAAGCTTTTGTGCAGGCTGTCAGCCGCGGCTATCGCTTCGCCATCACGCAGCCGGACCCGGCCGCCGCGATCCTGCAGGCCGCCGCGCCGGAAACCGAACTGGCCACGCTCACCGCCCAGCAGGCCTGGCTCTCGCCGCGCTATCAGGCCGAGGCCGCGCGCTGGGGCGACCAGCAGCTCAGCGTCTGGCAGAACTACGCGGACTGGATGCTGGCACGGGGCTTGATCCAGCAGCGGCTGGACGCGGCGCCAGCGTTCACGACCGCCTTCCTGCCCTGATGGCCGCTCCAGTGAGCGGAGCGCCCGCGGTCCCCAAGCTGGAACTGCGCGGCCTGAGCAAAACCTTCCGCGATGGCAGCGTGCCGCTGCCGGCGCTGGCTGAGGTTTCCCTGATCGTCCAGCCGGGCGAGTTTGTCACGCTCATCGGCCCCTCCGGCAGCGGCAAAAGCACGCTGTTTAACATCATCGTCGGCCTGACCGAGCCGGACGCCGGCACAATCTTGTTTGATGGTGAACCGCCGGCGCGCGGAGGGCGGCCGCGCGCCGCGTACATGCCGCAGCGCGATCTACTGCTGCCCTGGCGCACCGTGCTGGAGAACGTGATCCTGCCGCTGGAGGTGGCCGGCCGGCCGCGGCCGGAGGCGCGGGCGCGCGCCCGGGAACTACTGCCGCTGTTTGGGCTGGAGGCCTTCGCGGACGCTTACCCGGCCGCGCTGTCCGGCGGGCTGCGCCAACGCGCGGCCTTGCTGCGGACCCTGCTGACGGACCGGGACGTGCTGCTGTTGGATGAGCCGTTTGGGGCGCTGGACGCGCTGACCCGCCGTGAACTGCAGGACTGGCTGTTGGAATTGTGGGGGCGCTTCCGGCCAACGGTGCTGTTCATCACGCACGATGTGGAAGAAGCGCTCTACCTGGGGGACCGCGTGGTGGTGCTGAGCGCGCGGCCGGCCCGGGTGGCGCTGACCCTGGACGTGCGGCTGCCGCGCCCGCGCCGGCGCGGGCTGATCACTCTGCCGGAATTTGGCCGCCAGGAGGCGGAACTGCTGCAGGCGCTGGGGGTGCCGATCTAGGCCGGCAGGTCTTTGCCCATTACCAGCGCGTGGGAGAATCCCAGCCAGCGCCGAAAAACAAGTAGTGGTGCCGGCCGATAACGGCGAAGCCGAGCCGCTCATATAGCCGGCGCGCGCCAGATCAAAACCGCCGCGAGCAAGCGTGAGCCCACGCCTTGGCCGCGATGAGCGGGGTCCACGGCCAGCGCTGACAGGCGCAGCTGCCCGGGCGGAAGGCCTCCCGCCAAAACAAGCTGAGTACCAGCCAGGCCAGCGGACCGCGCGCCGGCCCCAGCTCCCGCAGGCAAACTCCCGGCGTGATCTCCAGAAAGCGCCGGCCGGCCACCCCTAGCCGCTGGCCGCCGGCCCTCGCCCCCACGCACGCTCAGGCTGCAGCTGCCGGCCGAACGCTTCGTAAATGATCCGCGCGGCCGCGTTTCCCCACTCTGGGCCGCCCAGGCCCGGCGTAATCTGCAAGCGTTCAGGTATCGGTCTGTAATTCTAACCGGGCCGCGGGGTGTCACCTGGCGCCCGGCGCCATGAATAATGTCAGGTGAAGCCCCGGCCGGTTCAGCCTATCCTGAACTGGGCTCACCGCCCAGTCTGGTGTTCTCCACCTTTTTATTAATCGAGGGGTTATGCTTCACCACATTCGTCCAAGAATGCTGTTGTTCACTGTCTTCGCGCTGGCGCTGACGGGGGCCGCACCCGCGCTGCCGCGCGCCCGCGCCGCCGGCCTGTGGTACGTCTCTCCAGACGGCAGCAATACCAACAGTTGCAGCGCGCCGGCCGCGCCCTGCGCCACCCTGAACGGCGTCATCGCCAAGGCCGCGGACGGCGACACGATCCACGCCGCGGCCGGCACCTACCGCGACAGCGGCCCGGAGGCGGTGCTGGTCAACAAGAGCGTCACGCTGGTCGGCGGCTGGGAGAACGACTTCGCGGCCCAAACAGGCATGTCCTTCATCGACGGCCAACTGCAGCGCCGAAGTGTCACCATCCCGGACGGCGTGACCGCGGCGCTTGAGCGCTTCACCATTCATGGCGGAGTGGACCCGGACGGCCCCGGCATCAATAACGCCGGCTCACTCACGCTGACGGACAGCGAGATCAACGCCAACTGGAATTCCGGCGGGATCGGGCCGCACGCCGGCGGGCTGTACAACTCCGGCACCGCCACCCTCAACCGAACATCGGTGTATGGCAATACCAGTTATTCGGCGCCCGGCGGCGGCATCTACAACGCCGGGCGGCTGACCCTCAACGCCTCCACCGTGATTCAGAATTTGGGCGCAGCGGGCGGCGGCCTGGCCACATCCAGCCGTTTCCCGGTCGTCATCAACAACAGCACCGTGATCAGCAACACCACCTATCGCGAGGGCGGCGCCGGGATCTTCGTCGGCCCGGAGCATACCGCGCTGGACAGCCCCGTCTACATCAATAACTCCACCATTACCGGCAATCGGGCCGGCTATTGGTACGGCTATTCTGGGGGCCGCTACTTTGGCGGGCTGTCGGCCACCTCCGCCGTGATCCTCCGCAACAGCCTCGTGGCGGACAACAGCGCCGATTATGGGCCGGACTGCGGCAACGAACTGACCAGCGCCGGCCACAACCTGATCGGCAACACGGCCGGCTGCAGTTTCGCCGCCCAGCCCAGCGACGTGCTGAACGTCG
>JAGOBN010000211.1 GCA_017999235.1 Anaerolineales bacterium
CAGGCTGATGCCCTCGCGCCGCAGGTCGGCGGCCAGGGCGCGCAGTTCCGCCAGCGTCCCCAGCGGGGCGTGGACCTCGCGGTAACTGCTCACCGCGTAACCGCCGTCGCTGTTGCCGGCCGGGACCTTGAAGAGCGGCATCAGGTGCAGATAGGTGAGGCCCAGCTCCTTCAGGTACGGGAGTTTGGCGCGCAGGCCGCTCAGGTCGCCGGCGAACAAATCCACGTAGCACACCCCGCCCAGCATCTGGTTGGATTGAAACCAATCCGGCTGGGTCTCGCGGGCGGCGTCCAGCGCCTTGAGCTCGGCCGGCCGGGCCAGCCAGGCCTCGGCGCACACGGCCAGCAGGGCTTCCAGGTCAAAAATCAAGTCGGCGCGGCCAGCGTAAACCGCCGTCAACAGCGCGTGCAGGCGGGGGAAATGCGCCTCCAGCCGGCGTTGAAAGGCGGCCCAGTCGGCGGGGCCGGCCTGGGCGGCGAAGCGCGCATGGAGGGCGGGCAGCAGCCGGCGCAGGATGCGCTCGGCCTCGACGGGGTTGATCACCACCTCAGCCATCGGGAAGCCCTCGCTCAGTGAGAAGTCGCGGCTTGTTCGGCCAGGGCGATGGCGCCCAAGACGCCGGCGCGGTTGCCCAGCCCGGGCGGAACGATGTATTGATCAATCTGATTTAAGACGGCCGGCGCCTGCACATAGCCGTTCAGCAGGCGCTGCACCTCCGCCCGCACCAGCGGGAACATGTGCGCCTGCGCCATGACGCCGCCGCCCAGGATCAGGCGCCGGGGCGAGAGCACGAAGATGTAATTGCAGAGCGCCTGGGCGATATAGCCGGCCTCCAGCGGCCAGGCCGGGTGGTCCGGCGCGAGGGTTTCGGCGCGCGCGCCCCAGCGTTTTTCCAGCGCGGGGCCGGCGGCCAGGCCCTCGAAGCAATCGCCGTGAAACGGACACGCGCCCGGGAAGGGGTCCACCGCCGGGTCGCGCGGGAGGCGGATGTGGCCCATCTCCGGGTGGAGCAGGCCGTGCACCAGCCGGCCGCCCACCAAAGCGCCGCCGCCGACGCCGGTGCCGATGGTGAGATAGATCAGGGTGTCCAGCCCCTGGCCGGCGCCCCAGCGCCATTCGCCCAGCGCGGCGCCGTTCACGTCCGTGTCAAAGCCCACCGGCACGCCGAGCGCTTTCCGGAACGGGCCGGCCACATCCGCAAAGGCCCAGCCCGGTTTGGGGGTGGAGGTGATGAAGCCGAACGTGGCCGAGGCCGGGTCCGGGTCCACCGGGCCGAACGACGCGATGCCCAGGCCGGCCAGCGGCCCGTGCTGGCGGCGCTGCGCCTCAAAGAACGCCAGCGCCTGGCCGAGCGTTTCCGCCGGCGTGGTGGTGGGGAAACGCGCTTCGGCGCGCACGTCGTCGGGGCCGGTGCCGACCGCACACACAAACTTGGTGCCGCCGGCCTCGATCCCCCCGTAGAGGTTGGTCATCGCAGACTCCTTGTAAACAGGCTGATCAGTGAGGCGTGGACGCGGCCAGCCAGGCGAAACCGTAGGGCGGCAGGGCCAGGGCCGCGCCGGTCAGAGCCGGCGCGCCGGCCGTCCGGCTGCCAAACACCACGCGGGCCGAGCCGGCGGCCACGGGCACCGTCTGCGGCTGGGCGGTGAAGTTGTAAACGGCGGTCAGCGTGGCGCCGGCCAGGCTGCGGGTCAGCGTGAAGACCGCGCCGCCGTTGGCCACCTGCCAGGCGCAGGTCCCGCGGCTGAGCGCCGGATGCGCCGCCCGTTCGCGAATGAGCGCGCGGTGGAAATTCAGCAGCGAGCCGGGATCGGCCTGCTGGGCGGCGACATTGACGCGCGCCGGCCCATACGCGGCCGAGCTGATCACGGGCGCGTAGAAGCGCGCCGGGTCGGCGCTGGAAAAGCCGGCCGCCGGCGCCGCCTCCCACTGCATGGGCGTGCGCACGCCATTGCGGTCAAACAAGTCAATGTTATCGCCCATGCCGATCTCGTCGCCGTAGTACAGCACCGGCGAGCCGGGCAGGGCGAAGAGCAGGGCGTTGGCCAGCTCCAGCTTGCGCCGGTCGTTATCCAGCAGGGGCGCCAGCCGGCGGCGGATGCCCAGGTTCAGACGCATGCGCGGCTCGGGCGCGTACTCGGCCCACATCCAGTCGCGCTCTTCAGGCGTCACCATCTCCAGCGTTAATTCATCGTGGTTGCGCAGGAAGGTGCACCACTGGCAGTTCTCGGGCAGGGCCGGCGTGCGGCCCAGGATCCAATCCAGCGGCGCGGCGTCGCCGCGTTTGAGGGCCATGTAGATGCGCGGCATGACCGGGAAGTGGAAGCCCATGTGGAACTCGTCGCCGGCGCCGAAGTACGGGCGCACGTCCTCCGGCCACTGGTTGGCCTCGCACAGCAGGATGCGGCCGGGGTAGTGCTCATCCAGATAGCGGCGCAGGTCCTTGAGGTAGGCGTGCGTCTCCGGCAGGTTCTCGCAGTTGGTGCCCTCGCGTTCGATCAGGTACGGCACGGCGTCGGCCCGGAAGCCGTCCACGCCCAGGTCCAGCCAGAACTTGGCCACCTCCAGCATGGCGGCGCGCACGGCCGGGTTGTCGTAGTTGAGGTCGGGCTGGGAGGCGTAGAAGCGGTGCCAGAAATATTGGCCGGCCTGCTCGTCCCAGGTCCAGTTGGACGGCTCGGTGTCCAGGAAGATGATGCGGGCGTCGCGATACGGCTGATCGGTGTCGCTCCAGACGTAGTAATCGCGGTAGGGCGAGTTCCGGTCGGCGCGCGCGGCCTGGAACCAGGGATGCTGATCGGAGGTGTGGTTGAGCACCAGATCGGCGATGACTTTCAAGCCGCGGGCGTGGGCCTCCGTCAGCAGGGTCCGGAAATCATCCAGGCCGCCGTACGTGGCGTGGACGCCGTAATAATCGGCGATGTCATAGCCGTCGTCTTTGAGCGGCGACGGGTAGATGGGCAGGAGCCACAAACAGGTGACGCCCAGGTCCTTCAGGTAGTCCAGTTTCCCGGTCAGCCCGCGCAGGTCGCCGTGGCCGTCGCCGTTGCTGTCGGCGAAAGCGCGGACGTAAACTTCGTAAAAGACGGCGTCTTGGTACCAGAGGGGATCAGTGGCCATGGCGGCAATGAGGTCTGAAGCGCGGGAGGCTGAAGGACGGTCATCCCAGACCGTCCTTCAGCCGGAGTTCTTAAAGCGCTGGTGCGGGTCGGTTAGCCCTTCACCGAGCCGGAAAGCAGGCCGCGCACGAAGAAGCGCTGGAGCGAGAAGAACACGGCCAGCGGCAGGAGCATGGAGATAAAGGCGCCGGCGGTGAGCAGGTGCCAGTCCGCGCCGCGCGAGCCCACGATTTCAGCCAGGCGCTGGGTGATCACCTGCACGTCCGGCTTGGCGCCCACGAAGATCAGGGCCACCAGGTAGTCATTCCAGACCCACAGGAACTGGAAGATGGCGAAGGACGCCAGGGCCGGCACCGAGAGCGGGATGATCAACTGGGTGAAGATGGTGAAGTGCGAAGCCCCGTCGATGAAGGCGCTCTCTAGGATATCGCGCGGCAGCTGGCTGATGTAGTTGAACAGCAGATAAGTGGCCAGCGGCAGGCCAAAGCCCGTGTGCGCCAGCCAAACGGCCAGGAAGGTGCCGTTCAGGTCCAGGGCCACATAGTCCCGCAGGATCGGCACCAGCGCGATCTGCAGCGGCACCACCAGCAGGGCCACCACGATGGTGAACAAGATGCGCCGGCCCGGGAAGTTCATCCAGGCGAAGCCGTAGGCGGCAAAGGCCGCAATCAGGATGGGGATCACCGTGGACGGCACGGCCACAATCAGGCTGTTGAGGAAGGCGTTGCCCATGTCGTCGCCCTTCACGGTCCGGGTGGAGCCGTCGGGCTGGGTGATGATGTATTCCTTGCCGGTCAGCACGTTGACGTAGTTGTCCAGCGTGAAGTTCGCATTGGTCTTCCACTGGCGTTCCTGGATTTCCACGCGGCCCAGCCGCCGGTTGCCCATCCAGGTCAGGCGCTGGCCGTCCGGGGACGTCACCCCGGCCCGGAACTCCTCAAAGGTCCCTTGCGCCCCGCCGATAGTCATGACGCCCTGGCGGTCGGCGTCGGCCGGGATGTCCACCTCGCCGGTCTTGACCCAGTCCTGGTGCGGGAAGATCGTCCACCAGCCGGAGACCTGGATGTCCGTCCGGTCCCGGAACGAGGACACCAGCAGGCCGAAAGTGGGGATCAGCCAGGCCAGGCAGATCAAGGCCAGCGCACCGTTGATGGCGATCTGACCGACCAGTTTGCGGGTTCGGTTGTCCATTAGAAAGCCTCCCGCTCTTTGAACTGTCTGAGGTTGTAGATCATCACCGGGATGACGGCAATGAGCAGGATGATGGCGATGGCCGAGCCATAGCCAAAATTCCGGTTGGTGAAATACTGGCGGTAGAACTCGGTGGCGATGACGCTGGTGCCGAACTGGCCGCCCGTCATCACCCAGACCACGTCAAAGATCTTCAGCGTGAAGATGATCACCGTGGTGGTGACGGTGATGATGGTGCCCGTGATTTGAGGGATCATGATCTGGAAGAAGACCTGGATATCGTTGGCGCCGTCCACTTGGGCGGCTTCCAGGATCTCGCCGGGAACACCCTTGATGGCGGCCGAGAACAGCACCATGGCATAGCCGGTCTGCAGCCAGATGACGATGACGATCAGGAACAGGCTGTTGAAGGGCGGGGTGATGAGCGCCGTCCAGGCCTGGGGCTCGTTGCCCAGCGCCACCCAGATGGCGTTCAGCAGGCCGATCTGCGGGTCGGCCTTGTCTTTGACCTCGTAGACAAAATTCCAGATCACGCCGGCGCCTACGAACGAGATCGCCATCGGCATGAAGATGATGGACTTGGCCAGGGTCTCAAACCGGCTGCGGTCGGCCAGCACGGCGACCAGCAGGCCAAAAACCACGGTAAAGCTGGTGCCCAGCACCATCCACAGCAAGTTGTTGCGGAAGACATCCAGCATGCTTTGCTGGGTGAGGACGTCGAGGTAGTTCTGCAGGCCGACGAAGACCGAGCTGTTGGCGTTGAACAGGCTGATCCACAGGGTGCGCAGGGTGGGCAGCGCCAGAAACCAGATCAGGATGGCCATGGCCGGCCCGATAAACAGGAACGGCTGCAGCCGGCGCACCCACTCGGCCGGCAGCTGCTCCACCAGCCAGTTGGAGACCAGGTAGAGCAGGCCGGCCCCGCCCACGCCCCAGATGATGGCCACCAGCGCGATCAACAGCTTGGGGGCGTCGCTGTCGCGCAAGAACAAGAACCCCTGCCACAAGCCGAGGAAGGTCAGGCCGGGCACGGCCAGCGCCAGCACGAGCCGGCCGAGGCCGGAGGCCAACCAGCTGGCTAGAGACGGTGGAGCAGAGCGCGATGCAGACATAGGCGGCTCCTGAATTGTCGCGGGATATTGAAGGTGGGCCGATTATAAACCGGTTGAGGCCGCGGATGACGATGACAGCGCCGGGAAACGGAGCCAGTCCGTTCCCCGGCGCGCCGGCCGCCCGGTGGAACTGGGCGGCCGGCCGGGAGACGCTGGACTGGCTTACTTCGGCCAGGTGGCGTCGATGTTCTTGACGGCAGTATCGAGGTCTTCGGTGCCGGCGACGTAGGAGGTCATTTCCTTCCAGAAGGAGCCGGAGCCGACCTGGCCGGGCATGAGGTCGGAGGCGTCGAAGCGGACGGCGGAGGCTTCGAGGATGATCTGGGCCACGCCGCGGTCGACGTCATTGGTGTACCAGTCGAGCGAGGAATCCAGGTGCGGGGAGATAGCGCCGCCGGACTGGATCCAGGTCTTGAGGTGCTCGCCCTTGGTGAAGTGCTCCATGACGGCGATGACTTCGGGGCGGTCGGAGAAAGCGGCCCAGATGTCGCCGGCGACGAGGACGGGCTTGCCGTAGGCGGGATCGAGGCCGGGCAGGTAGAAGAAGCCGTAGTCCACGCCGGCTTTAGCGTCGGCGGGGAAGAAGGAGGTGATGAAGTTGCCCTGCTTGTGGAGCCAGCACTTGGGCTGATCTTCGAACATGGGGGTGGGGGCGTCGCCGAAGAAGGTGGTGGCGATGGCGGCCCGCCCGCCGTAGACGTAGTCGTCGTTGAACCAGATGCTGGACCAGGCTTCGATGGCCTTCTTGACTTCGGGGGAGTCAAAGCCGAGCTCGCCCTTGACCCACTTGTCGTAGTTCTCCAGCGAGGTGGTGCGCAGCATCATTTCTTCGGTCCAGTCGGTGGCGGCCCAGCCGGTGGCGGCGCCGGACTCGATGCCGACGCACCAGGGGGTGTCACCGTCCGCGACGATCTGATCCATCAGCGCCTGGAGTTCTTCCCAGGTGGTGGGGATCTCATAGCCGGCGGCGTCGAAGTCGTCCTTGGGATACCAGACCAGGGACTTGCCGTTGACGCGCTCCCAGATGCCGGCCATGATCGGGCCGTTGGGGCCGTCCATCATGGCCATGTCGAGCCAGGAAGCGTTGTAGGTCTTGAGCAGGTTGTCGCGGGTCAGGAACTGGCTGAGATCGATGACCTTGCCGTCGGCCACAAAGTTGGAGAGCAGGCCGGGCTGCGGAAAGTCCACAATGTCCGGGGCGTCGCCGGCGTCCACGCGGGCGCCGATGGTGGCCTCGAACTCCTTGGAGCCTTCGTACTGAATGTCGATGCCGGTCTGATCTTCAAAAGCCTTCATCGTGGCATCGAACTTGACAGCGTCCTCATCCGTGAACGGGCCGGTGGCCGTCACGATCGTGCCCTTGAACTCACCCGCCAGCGCCCGCTCCAGGAAGGTCTTGGCCGCCGGCGTGGTGGTGGTGCCGCCCGTGCCGCCGGGCCAGGTGGCGTCGATGTTCTTGACAGCGGTATCGAGGTCTTCAGTGCCGGCGACGTAGGAGGTCATTTCCTTCCAGAAGGAGCCGGAGCCGACCTGGCCGGGCATGAGGTCGGAGGCGTCGAAGCGGACGGCGGAGGCTTCGAGGATGATCTGGGCCACGCCGCGGTCGA
>JAGOBN010000212.1:0-3704 GCA_017999235.1 Anaerolineales bacterium
GTCGAGCGCGTCCACGGTCATGCCGTTGGCCAGGGCGGCCCCGGCCGGCGAAACCTCGCGCCCATCCACCCACAGCCGCGCGCCCCGGCCGCCGTAGGCCTGGGCCGCAAAGTCAAACACGATGCGGGACAGCGCGGTGCCGCGCCCGCCCAGGCCGGCGCCCAGCGTGTCCAGCAGGCAGCGCCGGGCATACAGGCGGGCGGCTTCCGGCAGGGCGTCCCAGGTCAGTTCGTGGATGAAGGTGACGACGTCCATAGGCGCCTCCCGGCCGGCGGTTTTAGAACACGATCACGCCGCGCGCGGTCTCGCCGCTCAACATCGCGGCGTAGGCCTCGTTGATTTGCGTCAGCGGATACTGCTTGGAGACCAGCCGGCCCAGGTCCAGCTGGCCGCGCTGATACAGCTCCGCCAGCAGCGGAAAATCGCGGGCCGGGTTGGCGGTGCCGTAGTAGCTGCCGGTGATGGTCTTTTCCTGGCGCGCGATGACGGCGCCCGGCAGGTTGGTGCCGCTGCCCATAGGCGAGATGCCCACCAGCACCAGCGTGCCGCCCTTGCGCGTGGCGCTCAGGCTCTGCTCCTGCACGGCCGGAAGGCCGATGGCTTCAAAAACGTAATCGGCGCCGCGGCCCGCCGTGAGGGCCTTGACGGCGTTCACGGCCTCCGGCCCCGCCAGCACGGCGTCCGTGGCCCCGAACTCCTTGGCGATGGCGAGCTTGCCCTCGGCTTTGTCGATGGCGATGATGCGGCTGGCGCCGGCCAGCCGCGCGCCCATGATGACGCTCAGCCCCACGCCGCCGGCGCCATAGACGGCCACGCTGGAGCCGGGCTTGACGCGGGCGGTGTTCAGCGCCGCGCCCACGCCCGTGGTCACCGCGCACCCGATCAGGGCGGCCACGGTCAGCGGCACTTCCTTGGGCATCCGCACGCAGCACTCCTGCGGCACCACCGTGTAATTGGCAAAGCAGGCCAGGGCGCTGAAGTGGTAGACCGGCTGGCCGTTTTTGGAGAGGCGGGTGGTGCCGTCCATCAGCACGCCGTCCCAGATCGGGCCGACGTAGGTCTCGCACAGGCTGGGCCGGTCATTCAGGCAGTAGAAGCAGCGCCCGCAGCTGGGCGCCCAGCTCAGCGCCACATGGTCGCCGGGCTGGAAGGCGGTGACCTCCGGGCCGACGGCTTCCACGACGCCGGCGCCCTCGTGCCCGGGGACCACCGGCACGGCGTGCTGGGTGGCGCCCGTCATCAGGTGCCAATCGCTGTGGCAGACGCCGGCGGCGGCGACCTTCACCAAAACTTCGCCTTTGCGCGGCGCCTCCAGGTCCAGGGTTTCGACGCTGAACGGTTTGCCAGGTTCGTAGAAGACAGCGGCTTGGATTTTCATATTGAGGGGGAGGCTGAGGCTACAAGATCACCACGTTGCGGAGCGCTTCGCCGCGCTCCATCGAATCGATCGCGTCGTTGATGCGGTCCAGCGGATAGCGGCGGGTGACCAGTTCGTCCAGCTTGAGCCGGCCGGCCTGATACAGCGCCACCAGTTTGGGCACGTCCACGTTCAGGTGCGTGGAGCCCATCTCGCTGCCGAGCAGCTTCTGGCCGTTGTAGACAAAATCGCCCACCGTCACCGCGGCCTGGGCGCCGGCCGGCGGCATGCCCACCGCCACCACGCTGCCGGCGCGCCGCACGTAGCCGAAGGCCTGGCTCACGGCGTTGGCGTTGCCGACGGTGATGAAGGCGTAATCGGCGCCGCGGCCGGCCGTCAGGCCGCGCACTTCTTTCACCACGTCGGCTTGTTTGGCATTCAGCGTGTGCGTGGCGCCAAAGGTTTGGGCAGCGGCCAGTTTGTTGTCCAGCACGTCCACGGCGATGATCGGATACGCGCCGGAGAGGGCCGCGCCCTGGATGGCATTCAGGCCCACGCCGCCCACGCCCACCACTACCACGCTGCTGCCCGGCGCCACCTGCGCGGTGTTGACCACGGCCCCCAGGCCGGTGATGACGCCGCAGGCCAGCAGGCAGGCGCGGTCCAGCGGCATGTCGGCCGGGAGCGGCACCACCTGGGATTGCTCCACCACGATTTCCTCGGCGAAGGCGCCCATGTTGGTGCCCACGTTGAGGGGCGCGCCGCTGGCGTCATGCACGCGCCGTTCGCTGGCCAAAGCGAACTGGCCCTCGCACAGGAAAGGCAGGCCGAGGGTGCAGTAGTAGCAGTGCCCGCAGGCGCGCAGGAGCGAGATGATGACGGGATCGCCAGGTTTGACGTGGGTTACCCCGGCCCCGACTTCTTGGACGGTGCCGGCGGCTTCATGGCCGGCCACGATGGGCGCGTCCAAGGCCCAGCCTTGCCAATGGCCGCGGATCAAGTTAACGTCGCTGTGGCAGACAGCCACGGCCCGCACGCGCACCCGGACCTCGCCCGCCTGCGGCGCGTCCAGGGTGACTTCTTCGATCACAAGCGGTTGGCCAAACGCGCGGCAGACGGCGGCTTTCACCGGAGGCCTCCCCGGCCGGGCTGGTTTAGCGCTGCTTGAGGCGGCGGTAGACGAACCCGCCGATGACGATGATCACCACCCACAAGAGCGGGTTGCTCCACGGGGCCGAGCGCCGGCGCGCCTTTTTCTTCTCGACGCGGCGCGCTGTTTCCCGCTTGACCACGCCCTCGGCCTTGCGGCTGGCGCCGGCCGGCGGGGTGCGGCCGGCATAGCGGTAGATGGCCAGCCGCACAATTTCCAGCAGTTGTTCGATGATGTAATCGAAGACGGACATAGTCGTTTCCTTTCACTCTCAGAGGCGTTAGCCGTACAGGTTTTGGCCGGCCAAGTCGCGCGCGCGCCGTTCAGCATAGTCTAGCACGGCTTCGCGCACGCCGGCCTCCAGCGGCGGCGGCTCATAGCGCGCCAGCAGATCTTTCCAGACCGCGTTGGCGCGTTGGGCGGCGTCCCGGCCGCCGGCCGCCAGCCAGGTTTCGTAGTTCTGCCGGTCGGCCAGGAAAGGCTGGTAGAACTCGGTGCTGAAGCGCGCCTGGGTGTGGGCGGTGCCGAAGTGGTGGCCGCCCGGCCCGACCTCGGCGATCATGTCCAGCGCCAGGGTTTCCGGCGAGATCGTGAAGCCGCCCAGGAAATGGCAGAACATCGCCACCGATTCCAGGTCGATGATGAACTTCTCGTACGACGCGCACAGCCCGCCCTCCAGCCAGCCCGTGCTGTGCATGATGAAGTTGGTGTGCGCCAGCACCGCCGGCCAGGTGGTCCACAGGGTCTCGGCCACGGCCTGGGCGTCCGGCTGCTTGGACGTGTTCAGGCTGCCGCTGCCGCGGTAGGGCAGGCGGTAGCGGCGCGCCAGCTGCGCGCCGGCCAGCATGGCCCAGGCGCCCTCCGGCGTGCCAAAGGCCGGGCTGCCGGATTTCATATCCACATTGGTGGTGAAGCCGCCATAGAGCACGGGCGCGCCGGGGCGCACCAGCTGCGTCAGGGCGACGCCGGCCAGCGCCTCGGCATTCTGCTGCGCCAGGGCCGCGGCCAGGCTGATGGGGCTCATGGCGCCGGCCAGGATGAAGGGCGTGATGATGGTGACCTGGCCGGCCCGCGCGTAAGTGATCAGGCCGCCCAGCATGCGGTCGTCATAGCGCAGCGGGCTGCTGGCGTTGATGACGCCGCCGATGACGGCGACCGGCGGAGCCGGTCGCTGGGGCGACGCGCTCAGCGCGTCGC
>JAGOBN010000212.1:3804-6988 GCA_017999235.1 Anaerolineales bacterium
CGCGCGTAAGTGATCAGGCCGCCCAGCATGCGGTCGTCATAGCGCAGCGGGCTGCTGGCGTTGATGACGCCGCCGATGACGGCGACCGGCGGAGCCGGTCGCTGGGGCGACGCGCTCAGCGCGTCGCTGCTGTCGGGTGGCCCCGCGCCTAAGTCATCGCCGAAGACCAGGCGCGCCAGGGCCAGGTTGTCCTCGGTGATGGTGCGGCCGTGCGCGGCCTCCAGCAGGGCTTTGTCCGTGAGGGTGATGGCGCTGGTCAGCCGGCGCAGATGCCGGGCCTCGGACGGCACATCGTGCAGGGCCATCACTTGCTCGCCGGAATATTGCAGCGGGCCGCTGAGTTGAATGAGTTTCAGGAAATCCTGGTAATCCGCCAACGTGCCCGGCCGCCGGCCGCGGTCCAGGTCGGTGGCGTAGACCACGCCGCCCTGCGGCGCGAAGGTCACGGCGTTCCCGCCGATGGCCAGCGTCTTGCCGGGGTCGCGCGCCCGCCAGGTGAAGGCGGCCGGCGCTTTGGCCGCCAGTTCCAGCACCAGGCCGCGGTCCAGCCGGACGCGCTGTTCGGTATGGTCCACGCGCGCGCCGGCGGCCGCCCACAGACTGAGCGCCTCGGCGTCCATCATCAGCAGGCCGGTCTCCTCTAAAATCCGCAGGGAAGCGTCGTGCAGCTGCTCCAGTTGGGCGCCGTCCAGGATTTCCAGCGGCGGCCACGGATTGCGGACTTGACGGGAGGGCAGGTGGAGCAGGGCCGACTCGGCGCGCTGGCTGCGGCGGGCGGCACGGCGGTCGGAGCGGGAGGACTCAGGAAGGGCCATGGCAACACTGCGGGTCAGCGGGCGGTTGGGTGGGATAACGGTATTATAGCGGGTTGAACGGCGCCGACCACCTATAATGTGTGACGCTCGCTTCAGGAGACTTGACTCTGATGTCTGACCAACGATTTGCTTTGATTACCGGCGGCAACCGAGGAATGGGTTACGCCACGGCCGTGAAGCTGGCCCAGCGCGGCCTGCGGATTGTGATTGCCACGCGGGATGCCGCCCGGGGCGCGGAAGCGGCGGAAGCCATCCGGCGCGCGGTGCCGGGCGCGCAGGCCGAGGCCCTGCCGCTGGACTTGTCGTCGTTCGCGTCCATCCGCGCCGGCGCGGCCGAGTATGGCCGGCGCGGCTACCCGCTGCACGTGCTGCTTAACAACGCCGGCCTCGGCTCGTATCCGCCGCCCATCCGCTTTACGCCGGACGGCCACGAGCTGATCTTCGGCACCAACCATCTCGGGCCGTTCCTGCTGACAAACTTGTTGTTGCCGGTGCTCGAGCGCTCGGCGCCGGCGCGGGTGGTAGTGGTCTCCTCGCGCCGGCACATCCCCAACTACGCCGGCCGCCAGCCCGTGGATTTTGACTACGCCAATCTGCGCGGCGAAAAATACTTCAACTCCGCGGCCTGCTACTGCAACTCCAAACTGGCGAACGTGTGGTTTACGTATGAACTCCAGCGCCGGCTGGCCGGCACGGGCGTCACCGCCAACGCGGTCTGTCCCGGCTTTGTGCCGGCCACCATCGCCGAGAACCGCGCCGGCCTGGCCCGGATCTTCTACAAGGAGGTCATGGCACGCATGCCGTTTGCCAGCACGGTGGAGAACGCCGCGGAGATGTACGCGCAGGTGGCGGTGGACCCGGCCTGGGCGGTCGGGGGCCAGTTTGTGGCTGATTTCCAGGCGATCCGGTCGAGCGCGGAATCCTACGACGCGGCCAAGGCGCGGCGCTGTTGGGAACAAAGCGCGGCGTGGTGCGGGCAGCTGGCCTAAAAGCGCAAAGCGCGCTGCCAGGCGGCCGGCGCGCGCTGGCGGTTGACCTGGATCGCGCCGGCGTGTAGGAACTGCGCCAGTTCGGTCAGCGCGGCCGCGATGGCCGGCCCCGCGTCCTTGGGCGCGCCGGCCTCGGCGTGGACGGTGTTGACGCGCAGCACGCCGGCGGCCCGGTCGAATTCGGGGTCCAGCCGGCCGATCAGGCGCTCGCCGTGCAGGATCGGCAGGACGTAGTAGCCGTACTGCCGCTGGGCGGCCGGCGTGTAAATGGCGATCTTGTAATCAAAATCGAAGAGCTGCGCGGTGCGCGTCCGGTCGGCGATGAGGTTGTCGAACGGGGAGAGCAAGGCGGCGCGCGCCGGCGCTTCGGGCGCGGGAGCCTCCAGGGCCTCGGGCAGCGCGTACCACGGGCCGGCCCAGCCCGCCACCTCCACCCGGCGCACGCGGCCGGCCTTTTCCAAATCCCCCACGGCTTCTTCAAAGTAGGGATAGCGCCCGCGCACAAAGTGGTAGCGGATGTGTTTGGCCGTGCCGACCCCCAGGGCGCGCAGGGCGTGTTCGATGGCGCGGCCGGTGGCGGCGCGTTCGCCGAGCCGCTCGCGCGGCGTCCAGGCCGGCAGTACGCGGCGGGTCAGGTCCCACGCTTTTTGGCCGCCCTGCCGGCCGGCCACCATGATCTGGCCGGACAGCCAAAGGTAATCCAGCATCTGGCTGACGTTGCGGCCGGAGGTCCAGCCGCCGGAGACCCAGGCCTCGGGTGCCAGGCCGGCCTCTTCCAGATCGCGGGAGAGCACCGGGCCGCGCCGGCGGATGAGCCGCAAGAGCTGCTGGCGCAAGGGCGCATTGGCCTTAACCCAGGCGCGGGTGCGGAGGCTCCACTTGCCCGTGCCGGAGGGGTAGCCCAGCATGCGCCGGCGGTGGAGCGGGTAGTCCTCGGTCAGGACGATGGACGCGCAGTGCGCCCAGTACTCGAAGAGCCGGCGCTCCTCCCAGAGCAGGCGGTCCAGGTGCGCCAGGTCATACGGCCCGACGCGGCTGAAGAGCACCAGTTGATGGCTGCGGGCCACCACGCTGATGGGATCGAGCTGCAGACAGCGCAGGCGGCGCGCCGTGGCCAGCAGGCCGGCGGTGTCCGGCGCGGGGCGCGGGCCGGCGAGCAGTTGGGCGTCTAGAGCGAGCCGGCGGGCCTGCGCGGGGGAGAGGGTCACCGCGGACACGCTTAGTCGCCCCACACGGCTTCGCTGTCGCCTTTGAGCTTCTCTTTGCGCGCCGGCTCGTCCAGCCAGCCCACGGCTTTGTACAGCTCCGGCCCATACTCGCGGGTCTTCACCACCACCGGCATCGGCACGGCGTGGCCCAGGATCAGGGCCTGTTGCTGGG
>JAGOBN010000213.1 GCA_017999235.1 Anaerolineales bacterium
TCGTCCTGGGACAGGCCGCGCTCCTGGGCCACGGCCGCGGCGTCGGCCGGCAGCGCGCCGCCGCTCGCGGCCGGGGTGGCCGCCGGCGCTTGGGCGCACGCGCTGAGGGCCAGCGCCAACGCCAGGGTGAGATAGAGCAAACGCTTCATGAGGGTCTCCTTACTTGAGGCGGGTGAGTGGAAAATAGGAGAAAACCATGCCCATTATGGGGAAATCGGGGGAGGCCAGGTATGACGCCTGTCATGCGCGCGCCTGGTGAGCGGCCAGAATCCGACTTATAATCTCGCTGTCAGACGGCACCGCGTCATAAAACAGAGACTCCACCATCCAGTTTTGGTGATTTCCGCCACTATTAAGCCGGCCCGGATTGGCTACAATGGGCCTGCTTTGCCCACGGTGCCAACTCCAGCCCATCTAGCCCGCCGCCCCCAGGCGTGAAAGGAAGGTTCGCCGGCGCTGATCTCCCTGACCCATTCCCGCCCCCATATCGCTTTGCCACTTTTTAGGAGGAGACTGTTATGCATTCCAAGTTGTGGCGCGTTGCCAGCGCCCTCGCCGTCCTGTCTTTGCTGATCGCCGCCTGCCAGCCGGCGGCCACCCCCACGGCGGCGCCCGAGGCGCAGCCCACCGCCGCGCCCGAGCAGGTGGGGCAGTTCCAGATCCCGGCGGTGGCCGACGGCCAGTTCAACGTCGCCATGGTCCTGATTGGCCCGCACGACGACGGCGGCTGGAGCCAGGCCCATTACGAAGGCCTGCAGTACATTGAACAAAACATGCCCAACGCGCATGTGGCGTATGTGGAACTGGTGCCGGAAGGCGCGGACTCCGAGCAGGTCTTCCGCTCCCTGGCCCGCAAGGGTTTCAACCTGATCTTTGGGACGTCCTTCGGCTACATGGACCCGATGGGGACCGTGGCCGAGGAATTCCCGGACACGATGTTCGTGCACATCAGCGGCTACAAGTCCAATGAGACGAACTTCGGCAACCTGTTCGGCGCGATGGAAGTGATGAAGTACATCAGCGGCATGATCGCCGGCAGCCGCGCCAAAATGGACGGCGCGACCAAGATCGGCTATATGGCCACCTTCCCGATCCCGGAAGAACTGCGCCTGGGCAACGCCATCGCCCTGGGGATGAAGCGCACCTGTCCGGAGTGCACGCTGGACGTGCGCTGGATCAACACCTGGCATGACCCGGTGATTGAGAAGGATGCGGCCGCGTCCCTGTTCGACGCCGGCGCGCAAGTGGTCTTCACCGGCGCCGACACCCCGGCCGCCGGCGACGTGGCCACCGAGAAGGGCAAGTGGGGCGTCAACTATGACTGGTTTGGCAACTGCACCAAGAGCGGGTGTCTGACCACCCCGTACTGGAACTGGGGCCCGGTCTACACCGATATTGCCAAGCAGACCGAGGCCGGCACGTACAAGGCCGGCTGGCAGTACTTCGACGCCGACTCGGGCGCGCTCGGCCTGTTCGGCCTGATGGACGGCCAGACGCTGCAGCCCGGCGTGGCCGAACTGCCCGCCGAAGACCTGCAGCTGATCCAGGATACGATGAAGGCGGCGCTGGAAGGCAAGTTCACGCGCTTCGACGTCTTCAAAGGCCCGATCAACGACAATAAGGGCAACGTCGTGGTGGCGGACGGTCAGGCGCTGGAGCAGCTTGATCTGGATCAGTTCAAGAAGGACAATCCAGACGTCAAGATCGGCATGTACTGGTGGGCGGAAGGGATCACGGCTGAACTGCCGTAACCCCGCGCGCCGGACCCTATCCGGCCGGACGCGCTAGACGCGCCCTGCTTAGTCCGGAGTGCGTGTTCCGTCCGCGGGGACACGCACTCCGCTCTTTCTTCTCAGCTTTCCCGAGCCGCCCATGACCTCAACTCCTCTGGCTGTCGAGATGCGCGGGATTGTCAAGCGTTTTCCCGGTGTGCTGGCCAACGACCGGGTGGATTTCGAGCTGCGCGCCGGCGAGGTCCACGCCCTGCTGGGCGAAAACGGCGCCGGCAAGAGCACGCTCATGAACGTGCTGGCCGGCCTGTACCGGCCGGAGGCCGGCGCCATCCTGGTGCGCGGCCAGCCGGTGAGCCTGCCCTCCCCGCGCGCCGCCATCACCCACGGCCTGGGCATGATCCATCAGCACTTCACGCTGGTGCAGTCCCAGACCGTCACCGAGAACATCCTGCTCGGCCTGGACACGCCGCGCTTCTTCCTGCGCCTGGCCGATTACGACCAGCGCGTGGCCGATCTCGGCCAGCGCTTCGGGCTCAGGGTGGCGCCGTCCGTCAAGGTCTGGCAGCTGACGGTGGGCGAGCAGCAGCGGGTCGAAATCCTGAAGATGCTCTACCGGGGCGTGCAGGTGCTGATCATGGACGAGCCCACCGCCGTGCTCGCCCCGCAGGAGATTGACGACCTGTGCCGCACGCTGCGCGCCATGGCGGCCGAGGGCAAATCCATCGTCTTTATCAGCCACAAACTCAATGAAGTCATGAGCGTGGCCGACCGCATCACCGTCCTGCGCCAGGGCAAGGTGACGGCCGCCGGCCTGCCGGCCGCCGCGACCTCCAAGGCCGAACTCGCCCGCCTGATGGTGGGCCGCACGGTGCTGTTTGACCTGAACAAGAAGCCGCAAACGCCGGGCGCCGCGGTGCTGGAACTGGACGGCGTGCGCGCCGACAACAACAAGGGGCTGCCGGCGCTGCGCGGCATCTCGCTCACGGTGCGGGCCGGCGAGATCGTGGGCGTGGCCGGGGTGGCCGGCAACGGCCAAAGCGAGCTGGCCGAAGTGATCACGGGCCTGCGCAAGTGCACGGCCGGCCGCATCCGGGTGGGCGGCGACGACGTCACCAACCAGCCGGCGCGCGCCACCATCCAGCACGGCGTGGCGCACATCCCGGAAGACCGCACCCATGTGGGCAGCGCCCCCAACTTGAGCATCACCGACAACCTGATCATGAAGAGCTACGCCCACCCGCCCCTGTCCCACGGGAGCGTGCTGGACCAGCGGGCGGCCAAACGCCAGGCCGAGCTGCTCAAGCTGGAGTACCATGTGGCGGCGCCAAACGTGGAAACGCCCGCCCGCCTGCTCTCCGGCGGCAACCTGCAGCGCGTCATCCTGGCCCGCGAGCTCTCGGCCCACCCCAAACTGCTGGTGGCCATCCAGCCGACCCGCGGCCTGGACGTGGGCGCCATCGAAGGCGTCCAACAATTGCTGCTGGCCCAGCGCGAGGCCGGCGCCGCCATCCTGCTGGTCTCGGAAGAACTGGAAGAAATTTTTGCCCTCAGTGACCGGGTGGTCGTGATTTATGAGGGCGAGATCGCGGGCGAACTCACGGATCACAACCCCGAAACGGTCGGCCTGCTGATGACCGGAGGCCGCCGCCAGACCCCGGACGGGCCGGCGCCGGCGTCAGACGTCCCGGGTCCGTCATCCCCAGCTTAGGAGCCGCGCATGACGACCAACGCCCAAGCGTCCCCCCGTTTCCGCCTGCCGTTTCGGCTGGTGATTGAGCCGCGGCTGAACCTGCCCGGCTGGCTGCCGCCGGCGGTCTCCTTCGGCGCTGTGGTGGCCGCCCTGCTCCTGGGCGCCCTGGTGCTGGCCCTGGTGGGCGGCGACCCGTGGGCGGCCTACGCCCATATTGCCCGGGCCGCCTTCGGCAACCTCGGCGTCTTTTCGGATACGCTGGTGAAGGCCACGCCCCTGATTTTGACCGGCCTGGCCTGCGCCGTGGCCTTCCGCATGAAGCTCTGGAACATCGGCGCCGAGGGCCAATTCTTCGCCGGCGCGCTCGGCGCGAGCGCCCTGGTGCTGTCCGGCGTGGTGACGGAAAGCTGGCCGGCCTGGTTGTCCATCCCAGCCCTGGTGGCGGCGGGCATGGTCTCTGGCGCCCTGTGGGGCCTGCTGCCGGGCCTGCTGCGCGCCTACCTGCGCGTCAACGAGATCATCACCACCCTGATGATGAATTACATCGCCGTCGCGCTGGTCAACTTCTTTGTCTTCGCGGTTTGGAGCGAGAGCGGCTTCCAGATGAGCGCCATCTTCCCCAAGAACGCCTGGCTGCCGCGCCTGTCCGACTTTGCGCGCGAGGTGCCGGCCTTGCGCGGGCTCACCACCCATCTGGGCCTGGTCATCGCCATCCTGGCCGCCGGGGTGGTCTGGTACCTCCTGTACCGCAGCTTATGGGGATATGAGATCCGCCTGATCGGCGACAACGCCCGGGCGGCCGAGTACGCGGGCCTGGATATCCGGCGCAATCTGGTGCTGGTGATGATGGTGTCCGGCGCGCTGGCGGGGCTGGCCGGGATGTCCGAGATCATGGGCGTGGTGCACCGCCTGCAGACCAACATCTCCCCCGGCTACGGCTTCAGCGGCATCATCGTCGCCTGGCTGGCCAAGCTCAACCCGCTGGCCGTCGTCCCGGTGGCGGTGCTGTTTGGCGGCCTGCTCCTGGCCGGCCGCGAGATCCAGCCGGCCGGCGTGCCGCGCCTGATCCAGGGCATCATCCTGTTCATGCTCATCGCCAGCGATGTGCTGCTGCGCTACCAAGTGCGGCTTGAGCGAGTGACGGCTTAACTATGGACCCGATCATCATCCTCCAAGCCGGCGTCGCCAGCGGCACCGTCCTGCTGTTCGCCACCATCGGCGAGATCTTCGCTGAACGCGCCGGCGTCCTCAACCTGGGCGTGGAAGGCATGATGCTGATGGGCGCCATGAGCGCCTTCAGCGTCACCGCCGCCACCGGCAACAGCTGGCTGGGCCTGCTGGTGGCCATGCTGGCGGCCGGCCTGCTCGCCATCCTGCACGGCGTGGTCACCATCCACTTTCAGGCGGACCAGGTGGTCAGCGGCCTGGCCCTCACCTTCCTGGGCACCGGTCTGAGCCTGGTGTTTGGCGAGGGCCTGAGCAAAGCCGGCACGGTCGCCCTGCTGCCGGTCTTCAGCGTGCCGCTGCTCTCCGCCCTCCCGTTCGTGGGGCCGGTGCTATTCACGTCCCACAGCGTCATGGTCTACATTGGCTACCTGCTGCTCCCCGCCGCGTGGTACTTCATCCACCACACCCGGCCGGGCTTGCACCTGCGGGCGGTGGGCGAGAACCCCACGGCCGCCGACGCGATGGGCGTCAACGTCTACCGCCTGCGTTACTTCTATGTGTTTGTGGGCGGCCTGCTGGCCGGCCTGGCCGGCGGCACCATCAGCCTGGCCATCTCGCCCGGCTGGTTCAGCGAGCTGACCACCTCCGGTCAGGGCTGGATTGCGGTGGGCCTGGTGATCTTCGCGCAGTGGGACCCGTGGCGCGCGGCTTTCGGCGCGTACGCGTTTGGCGCCCTGCGGCGGATGATCCTGGACATCCAGGGGCCGCAGCTCCTGCTGGGCCTGGCCAATCCGTTTTTCTACAATCCCTACCTGGGCTTCTTCCTGCAGATGCTGCCTTACGCTTTCACCATCGGCGTGCTCATCATCGGATCGCGCGAGGCGATGCGGAAACGCCTGGGCGCGCCGGCGGCGCTGGGCCTGCCCTATGTCCGCGGCGAACGCGGCCACTGAGAATCCATCATGAATGTCCTCGGCTATCGTTGTTCCCTGTGCGGCGCGGAATACACGCTGGATCAGGTGCCGTACATCTGCCCGCATCACGGCGACGCAGGCAATCTCGACGTGGTGCTGGACGTGCCCGCCATCCAGCGGGCCACCTCCCCGGCCGCCCTCGCCGCCGTGCGGGATTTCTCGCTCTGGCGCTACCTGCCGCTGCTGCCGGTGGAGGACCCGGGGCTGGCCGGCACCCCGCTCCGCAACGCCGGCTGGACGCCGCTCTACCGCGCCGGCCGGTTGGCCGCCGACCTAAAGCTCAAACACGTCTTTCTCAAGGATGACGGCCGCAACCCCACCGCTTCCTTTAAGGACCGCGCCTCGGCGGTGGTGGTGGCGCGGGCGCGGGCGCTGGGCGCCCAGACCGTGACCACGGCCTCGTCCGGCAACGCCGCCGCCGCCCTGGCCGGCATGGCCGCCAGCGCCGGCCTGCCCACGGTGATCTTCGTCCCGCGCACCGCCCCGCAGGCCAAGGTGGCGCAGCTGCTCATGTTTGGGGCGCGCGTCTTCCTGGTTAACGGCACCTACGACGACGCCTTCGACCTGACCCTGCAAGCCGCGCGCGAGTTCGGCTGGTATTGCCGCAACACCGGCTACAACCCCTTCACCCGCGAGGGCAAGAAGACCGCGGCCTACGAGATCGCGGAGCAGTTCACCACCCTCAGCGGCGCCGATCCCGCGCGGGGCTGGCGCGTGCCGGACTGGGTGTTCGTGTCCGTCGGCGACGGCAACATCATCTCCGGCATCCATAAGGGCTTTCAGGATCTGCTGGCGCTCGGCTGGATCGAGCGGATGCCCAAGCTGGTCGGGGTGCAGGCCGAGGGCTCGCCGGCCGTGCACGACGCCTGGGCCAGCGGCGGCGAGACCATCACCGCCGGCCGGGCCGAGACCATTGCGGACAGCATCTCCGTGGGCCTGCCGCGCGACGGGGTGCGCGCGGTCCGCGCCGCCCGGGAGACCGGCGGCGGCTATTTGACCGTCAGCGACCGGGAAATTCTGCACTGCATGCGCGCCCTGGCGCGGCACGCCGCCGTCTTCGCCGAGCCGGCCGCGGCCACGGCTTACGCCGGTCTGGGCCGGGCCGCCTGCGACGGCCTGCTGCAGGCCGATGACAGCGTGGTGGTGGTTATTACCGGCAACGGCCTGAAGGATATCCCCAGCGCGCTGAAGGCCGCCGGCGACGCCGCCACGCCCGTGGACCCCAGCCTGGGGGCGCTCAAGCAAATCCTGGCGGCGCCGCCAGCCAATCCCTAACCGCCGCCGCCCATGCTCAACTTCAGTTTCCCGTTAAACTACGTCCGCGTGTTCCTAATAGCTGGCTCTTGATCACCCATGCGTATTCTCATCTCTTGTGACATGGAAGGCATCTCCGGGATCGTGGAC
>JAGOBN010000214.1 GCA_017999235.1 Anaerolineales bacterium
GCGTTGGTTTACCAGCGCGGCCGGTTTGTTTAAGCTGCAGGGAGGGGCCGGCCAAACGAAATCGCCGGCCTCTGGTTTTTGCCAGAGGCCGGCGATTTCATTTATTGAGCGGTGCGGATCCGACGGGATTCGAACCCGCGGTCTCGGCCTTGACAGGGCCGCGTGTTGGGCCAGCTACACCACGGATCCAGTAGAGCGCCGCGAGATATTACCACACGCGATTCAGCGCGTCAATCCCTTTTTTCACAAAGCGGCTTCAGGCCAGCGCCGCGCGCAGGACCGCCACGGTCTTATCCACATCCGCGGCCGTTATCCCAGCGTGGGTGACCAGCCGAAAAGACGCCCCGCCCTCCAGCAGGATGCCCTCGGCCTGCGCGGCGGCGATCAACTCCGCCGGCCGGCGGACGGTGTCGGCATTCAGATGAAAATACACCATATTGGTGGCCGGCGTCTCCGCTGCCAGCGTCAGCCCCCGCACTTCCCGCAGGCCGGCCGCCAGCCGGCGCGCGTGGGCGTGGTCGTCGTCTAGGCGCTCAATCATCTGCTCCAGGGCCACCCGGCCAGCCGCCGCCAGCACGCCCACCTGCCGCATCCCGCCGCCCAGCATCTTGCGGTAGCGGCGCGCCTCGGCGATGAAGTCCGCCGGCCCGCACAGCACCGAGCCAACCGGCGCGCTGAGGCCCTTGGACAGGCAGAACATGACCGAATCGGCCGGCCCCGCCAGCGCGCTGGCCGGCACCCCTTGCGCGACCGCGGCATTGAACAGCCGCGCGCCGTCCAGGTGCAGCTTCAGCCCGCGCTGGCGGGCCAACGCCGCCACGGTGCGCGTGTACTCAGCCGTCAACGGGACGCCGCCGCAGATGTTCTGGGTGTTCTCCAGACAGATCAGGCGCGTGCGCGGGTGGTGCACGTCCTCCTCGCGGATGGCGGCCTCAATGTCCGCCAGCGCCAGGGTGCCATCCGGCTGGTTGCGGACCACGGCCGCCGACAGGCCGCCCAGCGCCGCCATCCCGCCGACCTCGTTGAGATAAATGTGGCTTTGATCGCCGACGATGACGTCCGCGCCGCGCCCGCAGTGCGTGAGCAGCGCCACCAGATTGGCCATCGTGCCGGAAGCCATAAACAGGCCGGCGGCCTGGCCGGTGAGCGCCGCCGCCTGCGCCTGGAGCTGGTGGACGGTCGGGTCGTCGTCGAAGACATCATCACCGACCACCGCTTGTGCCATCGCGGCGCGCATGGCCGGGGTGGGGCGGGTGACGGTGTCACTGCGCAGGTCAATCTGGCCGTTATCGAAGCTCATGGCATCCAGGTCTTTTGAAGATAATCGATGAGCGTGGGCAGGCCGGCCACCAGCACCCCGCCCAGAACCCCAAAATAGATCACCTGCCACAGACAGCCGGCGCAGCCCAGGCCCCAACCCCACAGCGCGCGCCGCCGGACCGCCGGCTCCGCGCCCCGGCGCCCCAGCCACCCCGCCCCAAACGCCGCCGCCGCGAACGGCAGGCCCAGCAGGGTGGTGACAAAGAACGGCGCCAGCGAAAGCGCTAGCCACAGCCCGCCGGCCACCACGCTCAGGGTGGCCCACCACCGGCCGGGAGTTGCGGACTGGCTCATGGTTGGAGGTGGCGCTGGAGGATGTATCGTTCCCCGCTAATACTTGCGGACCAACGCCTTGTATGAATCCGGCTCGCGGTTCTGCAGGGTCTGGAATTCCTCCCGCCGCTGCCGCACTTCATTGAGGTCCACCCGCGCCACGCAGTAGCCTTCGGCCGGCTCGTTGGTCTTGGGGTCCACTTCGCCGGCCAGCGTGGCGTACACCTGCCCGCGCGGCCCCACGATGGTCGTGTCGCCAAAGAACGAATAGGTGACGTCATCACCCACCCGGTTGGCGGCGGCCACAAACAGGGCGTTTTCATAGGCGCGGGCCAGGACGTACGTGCGCCATTCGTCGCGGTGCGGCTTCTCCCAGTTGGCGCACACCACCAGCAGTTCCGCGCCGTCCAGCGCCAGGCTGCGCGCCGCCTCCGGGAAGGCCAGGTCGTAGCCGGACAGCAGCGCCACGTTGCCGAACTGGCATTCCAAGAGCGGGTATTTGTAGCCGGCCCGGAAGGCCATGCGCTCTTCGCCCTTCAAATGCACCTTGTGGTAATCGCCAATCAGCTCGCCATCCGGCCCGAGCAGGACGATGGAGTTGAAGATGATCGACTCAACCTTCTCTTTGGAGGGCAGGCCGAAGGCGATGTGGACGCCGAACTCCTGGGCGCGCTGGGCCAGGACGTTCACCGACGGCCCCGGCACCCGCTGGGCCAGATCCGTGAAGCGCACACCCAACTCATAGCCGGTGGTGATCAGCTCCGGGAAGACGATCAGATCCACTTTTTGCTGGCTGGCGATCTTGGCCACCAGTTCGGACATCTTGGCCAGGTTGTCTTCCACCTCGCCCAGCTTGGGTTTCATTTGCACGGCGGCGATCGTAACTTCGCGCATGAAGGCTCCTTAATGGGTTCGCTGACGGATGGCCCAGGCCGGCCGTTGACGGCCGCCAGCGGTTTTCAGCGTCTGTTTTCCGCAGAGGCCGGATTGTATCATTTTCTGAGCGAGGCGAGCACTTGTTCTATGTCCGGCGGCACGGGGGCGGTGAAGGTCCGCAGCGCGCCGGAGCTGGGCAAACGCAGGGTTAATTGCCAGGCGTGCAGGCACTGCCGGTCCAGCGGCACCGAGGCCGTGCGGCGGCCATACACCCGATCGCCGGCGATGGGGCAGCGCAGATAAGCCAAATGGACGCGCAGCTGATGGGTGCGGCCGGTGAGCAGCCGGCAGACCAGGAGCGTGTGGGCGCGGAAGCGCTCCCGCACGGTGTACTCGGTGATGGCGGCCCGGCCCTGCGCCTCCGGCACCACCGCCATCTTCTTGCGGTCGCGCGGGTCCCGGCCGAGCGCGGCTTCGATGCGGCCGGCCTCGGACGGCGGCGCGCCATCCACCAGCGCCAGGTAGCGCTTCTCCACCGCGCGGTCGTGAAACTGCCGCTGCAGCTCGCGGTGGGCGGCGTCGTGCTTGGCTACCACGATCAGGCCGGAGGTGTCTTTATCCAGCCGGTGGACGATGCCCGGACGCTGCTCGTCGCCGACGCCTTCCATCTCCGGGGCATGGCCGAGCACGGCGTTCACCAGGGTGCCGCTGGCGTGGCCGGCCGCCGGGTGCACCACCAGGCCGGCCGGCTTGTCGATCACCAACAGGTCCGCATCTTCGTAAAGGATGGCGAGCGGGATGTCTTCGGCGGCGTGGCTGGCCGGCACCGGGTCGGGCAGACAGACCGTGACCGTGGCCGCGCGTTCCAGCCGGTCGGCGGCGCGCGTGGCCGGCTGCCCCGCCACGCTGACCTGGCCGGCCTCGATCAAGCGCTGCGCCTGGGTGCGGGAGAGCTCCGGCAGCGCGGCCGCGATCAGCTTGTCCAGCCGCTCGCCGAGGGCGTCGGCCCAGAAGGTCAGCCGGCGCATCAGGCCGCGGGGCCGGCCGGGCTCTCGGGCGAGGGCGGGGCGGCCTGCGGCTGGCGGCCGCGCGACTCACCCAGCATCATCAGCACCAGCACCACCACGCCGGTGGTGATGCTCAGGTCGGCGACGTTGAAGATCGGGGTATTGAGCGCGCTGACCAGCTGGAAGAAATCGGTTACCGGGCCGTTGACCAGCCGGTCCACCAAATTGCCGAGCGCGCCGCCGAGCTGCAAGCCCAGCGTGGCCCGCAGCGCCCACTGGCCTTCCGGCAGGCGGGTGGCGTAGTAGCTGATGACGAGGGACACCACAATGGCGACCACGGTGAAGACCAGGCCGCCGTTTTGGAAGATCCCGAATGCCGCGCCCGAGTTTTCGATGTGGACCAGCCGGAAATACGGCTCCCACCCGGGCGCCGGCACGTAGATTTCGCCGACGGCCAGGTTGGCGCGCACCAAGTATTTGGCGTATTGGTCAATCAGGATCACCAGGCCGGCGATCCAGAAGACCAAGGAGTGGTTAAGAAGTCGCTTGAACATAGGCCACCTTTCGCCGGCATTGTACCTTAGGGCGTTCAAACGCGGGCCGGCGGCTAAACTTACCAGCGATTTTGTTGACTTGCCCCACGCCCGGGAGTAGAATGCGCGTGTACTTTTAGTCACGAAAGCTTATGAATACCGACAGTCCTGACCTAGACTCGAGTCAGCCGCCCTCCGTCTCCGCCCCCTAAAGCGGTCTTTGGCAGGACGCTCCTGTAAACGCAGGTTGCGTCTCGCCCGGCCCGTCCAGGGCCGCGAGGCGCAACTTTTGTTTTAAGGAGGTCGCCCATGGACCAACTGCTGATCGACACCGCTCTGGAGCGCGTCCGCGCGGCCCTGGAGGCCGGCCAGGTGGAGGCCGCCCTGGCCGCCCTGGCGGATTTGCACCCGGCCGACCGCGCCGAAACGTTCTCTGATCTGCCGCGCGCGGAACAAGAAGAACTCCTGCCGCGGCTGGACCCCGAAGACGCGGCCGAACTGCTGGAAGAAATGGAGGACGCCGAGGCGGCCGAGGCGGCCGGCTCGCTCTCCACCGCCGCGCTGGCCGACGTTCTGGACGAGATGGACCCGGACGCCGCCGCCGACATTCTGGGCGATCTGCCGCCGGCGCAGGCCAAAGCCGCCCTGGCCGAGATGGACGCGGAACAGGCCGAGGACGTGCGGCCCCTGCTGGCCTACGCCGACGACACCGCCGGCGGCTTGATGACGCCGGCCTTCTTCGCCCTGCGCGGCCATATGACGGCCAAGCTGGCGGTGGATTTCCTGCGCACGCAGACCCTGGACCGGGAAGCCCCGTATTACTTGTACGTCGTCGATCGGGATGATCACTTGATCGGGGTGGTGGGCCTGCGCGATCTGATTGTGGCGGCCCCCGACACGCTGATCGAGGCCATCATGAACCGCGACGTGCACAGCGTCCCGGTGGGCACCGACCAGGAGGAGGTGGCGCTGTTGATGAAGAAGTACGGCTGGCTGGCCATCCCGGTGGTGGACGCCGCCGGCCGGCTGGTGGGCGTCATCAAACACAACGACATCGTCTACGTCATCGAGGAGGAAGCCACCGAGGACTTGTACCGGCTGTCGAATGTGACCGACGGCGATTTGAGTGTCTGGAGCCCGGTGCGGCTGTCGGTCAGCCGGCGCCTGCCCTGGCTGGTAGTGAACTTGGGGACCGCCTTCCTGGCGGCCAGCGTGGTCAGCCTGTTTGAGGCGACCATCGCCAAGGTGGCGGTTTTGGCGGTTTTTCAATCGATTGTGGCCGGGCAGGGCGGCAACGCCGGCACGCAGACCCTGGCCATGATGGTGCGCGGCATCGCGCTGGGCGAAATTGAGCTGCGCGATGTGGGGTCGGCGCTGGGGCGCGAGATTGGGATTGGCTTGATCCACGGCGCCATCATCGGGGTGGCCGTGGCGATTGGCGCGTGGCTGTGGCGCGGCATCCCGATCCTGGGCCTGATCATCGGCCTGGCGATGATGGGCAATATGGTGGCGGCCGGGCTGGCGGGGACGCTGGTGCCGCTCACCCTGAAGGCCTTCAAACTGGACCCGGCGCTGGCCTCGGCGGTGCTGGTGACCACCGTAACGGATTGTGTGGGGTTTGGGCTGTTCCTGGGGCTGGCCACGCTCTTCTTGCCGTATCTGGTGTGAAGCCGGGGGGTACGCGCCGGCCGCCGCCCGGTTGCGGCAAACCGCCCGACAACTTTGTCAGCTTCGCAGGCGCCGCTTGGCGGTCACCGGAGCGCCAGGTAGGGTACAATTTTCGACGCGTAGCCGTCAGGTTCGGCGGCCCACGCCAGGAAACCGCGATGTCTGATTCAACGCCCGAAACCGCCAGCCCGCCGGAAAGCGCCGGCCCGGAAGAGTCTTTGTTCGAGAAGGCGATGCGGCGCGCCCAGGCGGCGGGAGCGGCCACGCCTTCCAATTCATCCGACCTGGAGGCGGCCGGGATGGCGGCGGTGACCGGCGGCGGTATCGCCGGCGCGGTCAAAGAGGCCACCTCGCCCGGGACCTTCACCTACCGGACGATCCGGGCGCCGGCCGCCAGCCTGCAGGTGTTCGTCGATGCCCTACAGGCCTTGAGCGATAACGACACCCGCGCCCAAACGACCAAACGCGGCGCGGACCAGGCCACGGTTCAGTTTCAGCAACT
Source organism: Anaerolineales bacterium (assembly GCA_017999235.1). Next base: position 6,180 of record JAGOBN010000214.1, read on the forward strand.
GCTGCCCACCGGCAATTGGGTGACAGCGCAGACGGTGACGCTGACGCACGCCGGCGAGACGGTGACGGTCAGCCTCAGCGCGCCGGGTTTGGCGGCCCTGGGCGGCGCGGCCGGCGAGGCCGGCGGCACGGCCTTGAGCACCTTGGGCAAGATGCTGCGCGGCAACGTCATCGGCGGGCTGACCGAGGCCGCGCGCAGCGTGGGCCGGCTGACCGAATCGGCCGAGAACTTGGCGTTCAGCAGCAACTTGCGCTCCACCGTCCGGCGCATCGGCAACGCCCTGGATGATGAATGGCGCTTGGCGGATCGTGAGCGCGCGGCGGCCGCGGAGCAGGCGCTGATCCTGAGCACCTGCCAGAAGTGCGGGACGCCGTATGCCACCGCCGACGCCGGGCAATGCGCGGCCTGCGGGGCGCCGCGCAGCCAGGGCGGCGCAACGCCGCCCGCGTAGCGTATGATTGAGTGACGTTATCCGGCCGGCCGGCGAACACCCGGCTGCGCCGCTTTACAAGGAGACCTTTATGACTGACCGAAAAATCGACCAGATGATGCCGGCCCAAGGGTGGGTGGCGCGCTTCGCCGTGGAAGAGGGCGAGTATCTCTCGCCGCTGGTCGGCTGGGCGCTGGTGGGCGGCTCCGTGGTGGGGCTGGTGTCCGGCGACAAAACCGTGGAGTTTTGCGACGGCGACGCGGATTTCCTGGGCTATGCCTTCATGCCCGATATGCTCGAGGACCTGATGGACGAGTTCGGCGAGCACGACCACTTCGGCGATGACTTTGAAGA
>JAGOBN010000215.1 GCA_017999235.1 Anaerolineales bacterium
TCCTTGGGCGGCTCGCGGTCCAGCACGCCCCCGGTCTCGAAGAGCGAGCCGTCCTCGTTGGCCGGGTCAAACTCGACCTCGCCCGAGAGCATCGAGTACAGGCGCTGGATGGTGGTGATGAAGACCTTGCTGACCGAGTCCAGGCTGTTGGACTGCAGGTGCTGGACGTTGTAGAGCTCGGAGAACTTGCGGCCGTCGTCGGGCGTGACGTACTGCTGGAACTCCTTGAGCGTCTGCCGACCGAGGTTGTTGCGGTCCACCAGGAAGAGCACGCGCCGGGCGCCCGCGAACTTGATCAGGCGGTAGATGAAGGACACGGCCGTGAAGGTCTTGCCGGAGCCAGTGGCCATCTGGATCAGGGCGCGCGGGCGGTTCTCGGCCAGGGAGCGTTCCAGGTTGGTGATGGCCTCGATTTGAGCGGACCATAGGTTGGTCGTCAAGAGCGCCGGCATCTGCTGGACGCGCCGGCGCAGGGAGGCCGGGCCGGCCGCCCACTCAGCCAGGGTCTCCGGGCGGTGGAAGGCGAAGACCCGGCGGGAGCGCGGGTCAGGCTCCAGGCCGTGGGTGAAGAAGGTCTCAACGCCCGTGGACTCGTACAGGAACGGCAGGGGCCGGCGCCAGGCCGGCAGGGTGTTGGGCAGGCCCTCGCCGTACTTGGCGGATTGGGCCTCGACGCCGGCCAGGGGCGTGCCTTCCTTCTTGGCCTCCACCGCGCCGATGGCCTGGCGGTCCACGAAGAGCAAGTAATCGGCGAAGCCGGTCTGCAGCCCGAACTCGCGCACGGCCACGCCGCGGCCGGCGCCCAGGTTGAGCTGGTCGCGGTCCTGGAGCACCCAGCCGGCGGCGGCCAGCAGGGCGTCGATGTTCTCGCGGGCGCGGGTTTCCGGGGTGGAAGGCATAGGGCTCCGAATCACCGACCAGCCCGGCTCGCGGCGTTCCAGGAATGCGGTCCCGGTACACACCGGGCAAGCGCGGCGGGAGGCCAGACTGGGTGGATCACAGAGATTGAGCCTCCTGGTCTACGAACCATTCCATCAACATCCGATGGATAAAGATATAACCCCCGCCCACTTTGCGGAGGAGCGCTCGCTCAGCCGCGTAGTCAAGAAACCGTTCATATTCCCAGGCCCGCGGCGTTGACCCGCTGCGCCAGAGGAGCATGCGCAGGATGACATGCCGCAAATAGGCGCTTCCGCCAAACAACAGCCCACCGAGCAACACTCCGCTCAGTCCAACGCCCAGCCCGACACCTAGCCCGATGGCCGGCCCGCCCATCATCCCGACCAACAGCCCGTTGACCAGGCCGGCTACCAGCCCAACCATTAGCCCAGCGCTCAGCCCGATCCCAAGTCCCGAACGGAGCGATTGCTTCATGCCTTGATTGGGAGTTGTTCTGACCGCGATGTCATGGTCTTGTAACCCATTGATTAAGACTGAGAGCAGTCCGCTAATCAGGCCGAGGCCGAGCCCGATGGTCAGCCCAATATTTAGTCCACCGCTCTGACCCAGGAGCCACCAAATGCTCAGCCCGCCCAGGCCACTGAGCAATCCGATGATTAGCCCCGTCCCGATTAATGGTTTCGATACGACGAACTTCAAAGATTCGGTGGCTTTGATCTCTTCCGAGTAGGCGGCCGGCCCGACAATCAGACCGATGAGCAGCCCACTGATCAGTCCGTTGCCAAGCCCGCCGCCCAGCCAGACGATCAGCCCGCCGATCAAACCGCCCAACCCGACCAAGCAAATCGGCAGGCCCCCCAGCGCTAGACGCTGGTGCGCTTGGGTGCGCAGCCAGTCAGGTTGCATCCATTCTAGATAGAACACGCTTTGATTATGCCGCTGAAGTTGCCGCGCCAGCCACTTCAGCCAGCGCCGCGCCTCGTCCGGGGGATAGGGCTGGGTCTGGGGATGGCCGGCCGTGGCGGAGCGTGATTGGGCCGGGGTGTACACGCGCAGGTCAGCCCGTGGCTCCAGCATCGTTTGGACGTAGGCCTCGAAAAGCTGATCGCGTCCGACCCGGTCCGATCGGCCGGCGGCCGCACCGACAGCCGGCGCTGCCCGAAGCGCCACCAGCATGAGGCTGAGCATCAGCGGCCTCTGAGCCAACTCGCTTAGTTCGGCCTCGGTCGCCAGCCATGACCGTACGATAGCGCCCGGACGCCCCAGCCGGGCCAACTGTTGATCCACCTGCGCCGGCGTCAAGGGCCGCAACACGATGGCGGTGCGCAGACGCAGGCGGGTGCTCAAGCTTTCGTAATCGACCACCCGGCTGCACACCACTAACGGCGCTAAGCCGTGCTCGACCCGGAAAGCATTGATGGCCTGGGCGCAGGCGTCGCGATCCTCGGCCGGGACTTCGTCCAGGCCATCCAGGAGCGGCACAAGCATATCTTGCTCGACCCACGCCTGGCCAACTTTGCGCGGCACATCGTAGCGCTTGGCGAGTTCATCCACCAGCCACTCGACCAGCGGCGGGCGAGCATTGGCCCAGGCGGAGAGCGCGAACACGGCCGGAACCGGAGCCATCCCATCCTGCTCGGCCCGGTTCAGCAGGCTGCGGGCCAACTCCAAAAGGGTCGTGGTTTTGCCGGCGCCGGGCGCGCCCAGGATCAACAGCGCGCCACTGGCGCCGTCGAAAACATCGAGCAGGGTGGTGTTGGCAGCGACCACGTCGTCGGTCTGATCTGGCGAGCGTGGGATCAGGCCCCAGGGCTGCTCAACCGCTTCGGCCTGGTACTCCAGCCCGAGTTGGATGAGCGCCGAGCCGTACAGTGAGTTCTCCAAGACGCCCTTGATCCAGAAGGCGCGCATATTCTGGATCATGGCCTGGCGGTTACGCTGGTGCTTGACCTCGGCCCACGTCGGCGTGCGAAAGTAATTATTGGTGACGGTGGTGATCTTGTCGCGGCCGATGACGTCGCCGCCCACGGTGATGTCGCCGTTCGTGACCACGACCGCATGCGCGGGGTCATGGTCCGGGCCAACCGGGGGGCGCGAAGTGGACGGAGAGGGCGTATCAGGGGATGACACTGCGCCGAGCTCGCCTGAAACTCGCCAAAACAAAAGCCACCCGGTCTGGTAGTCCCTGCGGATGGCTTGGAGTATGCCGGAAGTCGATGCACGCGCCCCGACGCGGGTTGGTTGGCGAGTTAAGTAACTGGGCAAATACCCACTGGCGGGATTATACGACAGATTATTCAGCTCTTACGGCGCCAGAACCGGGGACCAAGTTGGGAAAACCAGCGCAAAAACGTCGCCCAATGAGTCTTATCTGACGCGCGGGAACGTTAGAGAATATCACCCGGCATGGTTGCCAGAGGCGCGGCCGGCCAGTCAGCTTCCCAAGGCCTTCTGCAGTTCGGCGAAGTTGCGGCGCAGTTTGATCGGCTCGTCGTAGCGGCCGGCCACATCGTCAATCAATTGAGCCAACGCCGCCAGGTCAATCTCGCCGGCCGCGAGCAAAAAGCGCACATCTTCCATGTCGGAGTCGAAAGCGCGGTCAATCTTCATCACCGCAATGCTGTAGGGGTCAAACAGATAGACGGCGACCGACCCAAACTGCCCCAGAAAGCGGTGCCGTTTTTCATGGCCGGCCGGCAAAGGCATAAACTCCGCTGGCGCCGACTCCTCCAAATCCAGACCAAGCTCAGCCGCGACGGCGGCGATGTTCTGCCGCAGGGCCGGATCGCCGCGCGTCAAAGTGAAGTCGATATCCAGCGTCGGCCGCGGGCCGCCCAGCCACAACACGGCGCTGCCGCCAAACAGATAGAGCGCCGCCGGCTGTGGGTGGCGTTGGCCCAGGCGGTCGAAGAATTGGCGCAGTTGCTCAGGCTGAGAGAGCGGCATGGCTTTGGCGCAATTGACGCAGGAACACCGGCAAGGACTGGCGATAGGTCCCGACCCAGTTGTAGGCGCGTCCGGTCAGGCGGGCGTGGACCGCGCCCAGGGCTTCCAGCGCCGAGGCGGCCGGCACCGCCCCGGGCGCCGGCACCCCCAGGATCTCTGAAAAGAGATCGGGCAGAGCGGCCCCATCATCACTGAATTGGCGCAGATCCGCCGCCACTTCCGAACGCAGGTAGACGGCCGCTTGGTAATACAGCCGCAAGGTGTCGGCGGCCGCGCCGGTCAAACCAGCCTGGATGGCAGGCACATATTGGCTGAATGATGGCCGCCGCAGAAACAAGGGGATGAGCGCGCCGCGCATCCGGGCTTCAGGATGCCGGGCCAGAGCCGCAATTAGGTCGGCCGGCGGAATGGGCGAGGCGGGCCTGTCCGGGTGGAGACGGACGAGGTGGCGCACCCCAAGACGGTGCAGCTCGGCCACCAGCGCCTCAGATAACTCCAGGCTCGAGAAAGTACTGCTCACGTCTTGCCTCATGTCGTGTCCGGACATCTTCAGCCTCTATCGTCCGTTACGCTCCAGCCGTTCCTCGAGAATATCGCCCAAGGCTCATCGGCCATCCGCAGGAAGTTTGGCTGGCGTAAGGCTGCTAATTGGCTCTGGGCGCAACCTTGTGAAAGATTCTAGCATGTCCACCGATCTCAGTTGGACCGGGGGTCGGCACGGGCCAAGCCCGTCACGCCCCCGAGTCCAGCCGCATTGGGCAAGTCCCAGGCCAACCCGGGCCGGCCTAGCGCCGCTGGGCGCCAGCTCATTCGGCAGCCGAATGCCCAGGCCATAGCGCACCCAGTTGTAATATTCATACGCCACCACCCCGATCTGATCGGGCTGAAACCACCAGCAGACAGAGCAGGCGGTCGGAGAGGCCGGCTCGCTCAAGATCGTGACGGCCGGCCCATACACTTCCCTGAAAATGTGCGCCGCGCGCCGGCTGTGAAAGACGGACGTCACCAACAAGATGCGCGCATAGTGGTGCGTGCGGCTGAGCGCGGCCGTGTAATACGCGTTTTGAAACGTCGACTGTGATTGGGCCTCGATGAGCAAGGCGGCGGCCGGCATCCCCAGAGCCACAGCCTGACGCCGCATCACTTCGGCTTCGGCCAGGGTTTCCTGGCCTTCGGCAACCCGCGTGCCCGCGCTGATGATCACCACGGGCGCATACCCCTGCTGAAAGAGCTCCACAGCGCGCTGGACGCGTTCGGGCTTGTGATCTCCGCCAATGACCACAATCGCGTCCGACACCACTGGTTCGTCGGCACTGACGAGCAGCGGCCCAGCCCCGACGCCAAGCAGACAAACCGCGCCAATAGCAAACCAACCGCGCCAGAGCTTCAGACGCTTGAGCAGCATCGGCAGATAGGCCGGGCTACGGCTCAATCAGGCCCGCGATCGCCTGGTTGAGCGCGGCATAGCCAGCCGGATTGAGATGCAAGAAGTCCCGGCTGTATTGCGGGTCCACGCTTCCCTCGGAATTGACCAACACCGCCCCGGTATCAAGCACCGTCACACGCTCGCCGGCCAGCGTGGCCAGATAGGCGTTGACCTCGGCAATGGCCGCCGCAACGTCGTCGGACCAGAACAGCCGCCGTTCGAGGGGCAGCGCTCCCAAGGGGAAGATGGTGGTGACGACCACCCGCGCCCCGGTATTCAGCGCGAGGGCGACGATTTGACGGAGATTGTCCTGGCAGGCCTGGATAATAGCGGCCTTCTGCTCCGGAAACAGCGGGATCGTTTTGAGGTCGTTGATACCGGCTTGGATCACCACGACCTGCGGCTTGAGCGGCGCGACATGCGCCTGGAAACGGCCCAGAACTTGCGCGGTTGTCTGGGCGCCAATGCCGCGATTGATAACGGTGCCGTGGGCGAGGGCCGGAGCAGGCCAATCGGCCGCGCGCGAATCACCGAAGAACACGATGACCGGCGCCGCCGAGGCCCCTTCGAGCGCGGGGTAAGTATTCAGGCCCAAGGGATCCAGCCGCGTGATGTTCAACTGCTGGTAATACGCTTGCCCTTGCTGGAACAGGTAGGCGTTCAGGCCCAGTGATCCAAGCAAGGCGATGGCCAGGCCGGCCGGTATGATCTTCGAAGAGAGCTTCATGGTGGGGTGGCGAGCGCGGCCATGGTTAGGCTGACGATCTAAGCGGGCGGCGGCCGCCTCCGCCGTCCGGCACGGGGAGGCCGTTAGTCTGGCGGACCATTATCAGGGCAGCGCGAACCGCACCAGCACTGGCCGATGGTTTGAACTGGCCTCCGGCAGCGCGGTGGCTTCCATGGCCCGCCATTCGGCCGAGTGGAACACGTAGTCAATCCGGACCAGCGGGAGCGACTGCGCGAAATTGGGCCGGTCGTTGAAATACAAAGTGTGGCCGAACCCCCAGCCGGCCTCTCGGAAGCTGTCCGCGAGGACCCCCGTGATTTCACCGTAATCATAGCTGGCCGGGTCAAGATTGCAATCACAGGCCAGGATGGTCGGCTCGGCGGACGCGGTCAGCCGGGCAACCAGGCCGCGTACCTGGTCGTGGCGCACGTCGGCGCGATAGTCATAGGGCTCAGGAATCGGAACGCCGGCGATCTCCGTCCAATTCATATACAGCGTAGGCGGCGCCGGGTGGAAGTTCAATAACCGCACCGAACGCCCCAACCAGGTCAGGCGGACCTCCTGCGTATCAAGCAGCCCCTGGTACGTGGCCCGGTTTTCGACCAACGCTATCGGCAGGCGGCTGTAGATCCCGCTCCCCCAAGGCCAGTCAGCGGCAGCCGTAACGCTGTACGGGTACGTGGCTTGCAGGTTCTGCCACAAAAAGGCATCCAGGCCAGTGGTGAGCTCCTGAAGGGCAACGACATCGGCCTTGGATTGGCGGATGACTTCCAGGACTCGCTCTGGCGAGTGTTGGTCGAAGCGCACATTGAAGGTCAACACCGATAGCGACGGGCCGGGCGGTGGCGCCGGCGCCCATCCGGCGGGGGTAAATAATGCGCCGAAGGTCACCCACCACAGCCCACACGGGACGGCCAAGAGCGCCAGCTGCCGGCGGAGAGGCCGTACCCAGCC
>JAGOBN010000216.1 GCA_017999235.1 Anaerolineales bacterium
GCCCTGCGCGCGGCCACCCTGGTGCCGGTCTTGGCGCTTAAATATGAGTAGGCGCGGCGCCCGCCGGCTGGTAGACTCGGACGCTATGGCCAAACATCTCGTCCTCGTGGCCGGCAATATCGGGGCCGGCAAAACCTCCCTGACCGAACGCCTGGGCGCGCGCCTGGGCTGGCGCACCGCTTTTGAGTCGGTGTCCGACAACCCCTATCTGGCCGAGTTCTACGCCGACATGCGCCAGTGGTCCTTCCACCTGCAGGTGTTCTTCCTGGGCCACCGCGCCCGGCAGCATCTGGAACTGGCCCAGGACCCGCGCTCCGCCATCGCGGACCGCAGCATTTACGAGGACGCCCACATCTTCGCCCGCGCCCTGCACCATCTGGGCAACCTGAATGAGCGGGATTACCAATCCTATCGGGCGGTGTTTGAGCTGGTGATGGCCGGCCTGCCGCGCCCCGATCTGCTGCTCTACCTGCGCGCGCCGGTGCCGATGCTGATCGACCGCATCCGCAGCCGCGGGCGCGGTATTGAGAGCGGCATCACGGCCGAGTATTTGTCCCTGCTGGACTCGTTTTACGAGGACTGGCTGCGGGCGTTCAACCTGTGTCCCGTGCTCACCATCCACACTGAAGACCTGGATTTCGTCCACAAGCCCCGGCACCTGGATGTGGTCGTCGAGCGTATTCAGACCCGGCTGGCCGGCCAGGAGACCGTGGTCTTCCCGCCGGATGACGCCGCGCCAGCCCAACCAAGCTCCTCCATCCTGTAGCGGCAATTCCAGCACAATATGGGGGATGATCACGCCGCTAACCCCCATTCCCCCAGCTTGGGCCGACCAAGGCCACTGTCCGCTGTGCGGCGCGTCGCCGCTTCAGGCCGCGTCCGACCACCTGATCTGCCCGCATTGCGGCACGGCGTTTGAGGTGGAGGCCGGCGGGCCGCGGCTCCGGTTAGTGCACCTGCCGGCGGCGCTGCACGCTGAACCGGATGGCGTCTGGCGTTCGGCCGCCGACACCCGCGCCTGGGCGCGCGGCCTCCTCCAAGCGGCCCAGGCGATCCGCCTGACGCCGCCGGCGGCGCCTCCTTGTGCTGAAGTCCCCCCACCGGCCGCCGATCCCGCGCCAGCCGCCGCCGATCCCGCGCCGGCGCCGGCGGAAGCCCTGGCCCGCGCCCAACAGTTGCTGAGCCTGCGCCATACACCCGCGCAAATCCAGGTCATCCTGGAACGTTCCCCGGAATGGACGCCGGCGCAGATTCAAGCGGTTATGGCCGCCATTCAGGCGCTGGATGCCCAGGCCCGCGCCCGCCAAGGGCGGGCGCTGCGCCTCAGCCTGAGTGTGGGGCTGGGGCTGACCCTGCTCCTGGCCGTCGTGGTCGCGCTGGCCTGGCCGCGCGCCGCGCCAGATCCGACCTCGGCCGCTGGCCCCCAGCCGACTTCCGCCTTGGCGGGGGCGCCCACGGTGGTGGTCAGCAACTTGCCCGTCGCGCTCCAAACGCTCCTCCCGCCGGGCGTCCAACTGATCAATCCAACACCCGTCATCCGGCGCGGCGCCAGCGCCGGCCCAACCACTGGCGCGCCCGGCGCCAGCGCGAACGCGCCCACCGCCTGCCCGGTTACCGCCGCGGCGGCCGCCGACCTGTTCGGCGGCGAGGTCAAGGCCTGGCGTTACGACGACACCACCCGCGGGTGGATGATGTTCACGCCGGAACTGGTAACCGTGCGGGTGCCGGCCGGCATGGTGGCTGGCTATATGGAAATTGGCCAGAGCTTAAACATGACCCAGGTGGCCGGGCCGGCCGAGATCAGCGGCGTGAACATGCTCGTCATCAGCTGCGAATAAACGCCGGCCGTCCGCCGCCGACACCCGGGCCGGGGCCTGGGTGTCTTTCATTTAAGGCGCCGGCGCTCCAGGCGAATCGGAGTGGTAAAATCAGATTGACAGCGCTTTCAAGGAGAAACCTATGGACAACACCACGAACCCGGGGGCCAACGGCGCGGCCGCCGCGACGGGCACGCTGGCCGTCAAGCGCGGCCTCGCGCAAATGCTGAAGGGCGGCGTGATCATGGACGTCGTCACGCCCGCGCAGGCCAAGATCGCCGAGGACGCCGGCGCCTGCGCCGTGATGGCGCTGGAGCGCGTGCCGGCCGACATCCGCGCCGACGGCGGCGTGGCGCGCATGAGCGACCCGGAGGTGATCCTCAAGATCATGGACGCCGTCACCATCCCAGTGATGGCCAAATGCCGGATCGGCCACTTCGTCGAGGCCCAGGTGCTGGAGGCGCTCGGCATCGACTACATCGACGAATCCGAGGTCCTCACCCCAGCCGACGAGCAGCACCACGTCAACAAACATGATTTCAAAGTGCCGTTTGTGTGCGGGTGCCGCAACTTGGGTGAGGCCCTGCGGCGCGTGGCCGAGGGCGCGGCCATGATGCGCACCAAGGGCGAGGCCGGCACCGGCGACGTGGTGGAAGCCGTGCGCCACGCCCGCGCCGTGCTGGGCGATATCCGCCGGCTGCAGACGATGGCGGAGGAAGAGCTGTTTACCTTCGCTAAAGAGCTCGGCGCGCCGTACAGCCTGGTCAAGGAAACCCGCGACCTGGGGCGCTTGCCGGTGGTCAACTTCGCGGCCGGCGGCATCGCCACCCCCGCCGACGCGGCGCTGATGATGCAGCTCGGCGTGGACGGCGTTTTCGTCGGGTCCGGCATCTTCAAATCCGGCGATCCCGCCAAGCGCGCCAAGGCCATCGTGGAGGCCACCACCCACTACCGCGACGCCAAGATCATCGCCGAAGTCAGCCGCAACCTGGGCGAGCCGATGGTCGGCCGCACGGCGGCGTCTCTGCCGGAATCCGAGCAGCTGGCCGTCCGGGGCTGGTAAGGTCCGCGGCACCACGGCGGCCGACAGCGGCCGGCTTCCGCCATCCCGGGTCCCATGCAAATTGGTGTTCTCGCTCTCCAAGGCGCCTTCGCCGAACACGCGGCCGCCCTGCGCCGCATCGGCGCCCGGGCCGTTGAGGTGCGCCTGCCGCGCGATCTGATCGACCTGGCCGGCCTGATCATCCCCGGCGGCGAATCCACCACCATCGGCAAGCTGGCGGTGACGTTCGGCTTGCTGGAGCCGCTGCGCGCGTTTGCGGCCAGCCGGCCGGTGTGGGGGACCTGCGCGGGCGCGATCTTCCTTTCCCAGGACGCGCGCCGGGATCAGCCCCTGCTGGGCGTGATGGCCATCACGGTGGCGCGCAACGCCTTTGGCCGGCAGGTGGACAGCTTTGAAGTGGCGCTGCCCGTGCCGGCGCTGGCCGGCGGCGCCGCCCAGCCCTTCCCGGCGGTCTTCATCCGCGCCCCGCTGATCGAGAGCGTCGGGGCCGGCGTGCAGGTGCTGGCGCAATTGCCGGACGGCCGGATCGTGGCCGCGCAGCAGGGCCAGCTGCTGGCTACCTCCTTTCACCCCGAGCTGACGGGCGACGACCGCTTTCACCGCTATTTCCTGAAACTGGCCGGCGTCTGAGGCCGGCGCTTTCTTCCCGACCCGAATTAAACTGCAGCGGGCAGGCCAATGGCCTGCCCGTTGCGCGCCCTAGGAGAGGCGCGGAGGAAAGAAGGGGGCCAAGCGGCCGGTGTGGCCGGACCACTCAGCGCACCGGATGTGCCGTCATCCGGTTCAGAAGCCCGGGGAGGGCGTCTGGGTTGGACCAGTTAAACCAGCCCAACTTGGGTTAGTATCGTGGAATTGAGTTAAGCCATCATCATGCCGCCGCCTGATTTTGCCTCCATACAAAGTCTTACACCTTATGTCGTTAGTTGAATTCTCAGTCAAAGACATTCAGCCGGGGGATCGGCGCTCGCCGGTAGCCTGGGTGCGCTCCCACGCCGTCCGCCACCGCTGGGCTCTAGCGGCCCTGTTTTCCGGCGCCTTCTTCAACGCCGCCTTAGCGGCCGCGATCCCGGCCCTGGTGGGCCTAGCGTACAATCTCATCCTGGCGCCGCAGCCGGATTATCAGGCCTTGCTGTATGCCGCCCTGTGGATCGCGGCTTCGCAGGTGGTCCGCTCCGTGTGGCAGCTGGGCCGCAACTTCAGCGCCGAGCTGATCGGCCAACGCCTGGAGCGCGACGCGCGCGCCGAGCTTTACGCCAGTCTGCTGGGCAAGAGCATGACCTTTCACAGCCTGCGCCCGGTGGGCGAGATCATGGCCCGCGCCACCAATGACGTGCGCGAGCTAAACCTGATGCTCAACCCCGGCATCAACCTGGTGGTCGGATCGGGCAATTTTCTGTTGATGCCCGTCCTCGTGGCGCCCACCCTCCACCCCCAGTTGATCGCGGTGCCGCTGCTGTTTCTGGTGGCGTATTTCTGGGCGGTGCGCGGCTTCCTGCGGGAGCTGCAGCCGGTGACCGAGCACGTGCGCCAATCCTTTGGCGTGATGAACGCCGGCCTGGAGGAGGCGCTGGAAGGCATTGAGACCGTCAAAGGCGCGGCCCGCGAGCCAAGCGAGGTGGAGCGCTTTGAGGCCAACGCCCACGCGTACCGGCAGGCCTACGTGCGCCAGGGCCAGATCGAAGCGCGCTTCCTGCCGATGCTGTTCCTGGCGCTGGCCCAGGCCTTTGGGTTCCTGCACGCGCTGCTGCTCTTTCAAGCCGGCGCCATCAACGCCGGCCAGGTGGTGTCGTTCAACATCCTGATCCTGCTGTTCGGCTTCCCCACTTTTGTGTCCTTGCAGGCTTACTCCCAGCTCTCCTCCGGCCTGGCCAGCGGCCGGCGCATCCTGGAGCTGATCAACACCGAGACGGAGCTGGACCACAACCCGGCCGGCCACGCGGCGCCGATGCGCGGCGCGGTGACCTTTGACCAGGTCACCTTCGGCTACACGGCCGGCGAGCCGGTGCTGCAAGACATCTCTTTCACCGTCCAGCCCGGCCAGACCGTGGCGGTGGTGGGGCAGACCGGGGCCGGCAAGACCAGCCTGATCCGGCTGATCAACCGCACGTATGACGCCGGCGGCGGCCGCGTGCTGGTGGACGGCGTGGACGTGCGCGCCTGGGACCTGGCGGCGCTGCGCCGGCAGATCAGCATCATCGAGCAGGATATCTTCTTGTTCTCGCGCTCCATCGCCGAGAACATCGCCTTCGGCAAGCCGGAGGCCACGCCGGCTGAGATCGAGCAGGCCGCCCGCGCCGCGCAGGCCCATGACTTCATCCAAGCCTTTAAGGACGGCTACGCCACCACCATTGGCGAGCGCGGCGTGATGCTCTCCGGCGGCCAGCGGCAGCGCCTGGCCCTGGCGCGCGCCTTTCTCACCGATCCGCGCCTGCTGATCCTGGATGACTCGACCTCGGCCATCGACAGCGCCACCGAGGACCAGATCCAGCGCGCCATCTTCCGCGCCGCCGCCGGCCGCACCACCTTCCTCATCACCCACCGCCTCTCGCAGATCCGCTGGGCGGATGTGATCCTGGTGCTGCGGCGCGGCCGGATCGTGGCCAGCGGCCCGCACGCGGCGTTGATGGAGACCAGCGACGCCTACCGGCGCATCTTCGCCCGGTATGAGAGCGGGCGGTAACGGCCATGGGATTCTTCGGCAGCCTCAACGCGGAAGCCTACGACCGCCAGTACAGCGACGCCGCCCTGGTGCGGCGCATGGCCGCTTACTTTGCGCCCTACCGGCGGACGGTGCTGACCATCGCCGGCACCCTGCTGGCCACGGCCCTGCTGGACGCCGCCTGGCCCCTGCTGATCGCGCGCGGCGTCAGCGCGCTGGCCGCCGCGCCGGCCACCAATCTGATCTTCCTGCTCTTCGGCGCCATCCTGCTCACCGGGCTGGGGATGTGGGGGCTGAACTATGTGCGCCGGCGCCTGATCACGCGCGCCATCGGCGACGTCATCCTGGCCCTGCGCCGGGACGCCTTCCGCGCCACCGTGGCGCACGACCTGTCGTTTTACGATGAGTACAGCTCCGGCCGCATTGTCAGCCGCATCACGTCCGATACCCAGGAGTTTGCCAACGTCACGGTGCTGGTCGGGGACACCTTCAGCCAGTTCCTGACGGTCTTCATCCTGACCGCCGTGCTCTGGCAGACCGAATGGCGGCTGACGGTGGTGCTCTGGCTGCTGACCCTGCCGGTGATTTTGGTGGCCAGCGGCTTCCGGAGCCTAGCCCGGCGCGTCACCCGCCAAGGGACGCGGGCCATGGCCGAGGTCAACGCCGCGATCCAGGAGACCGTATCCGGCATTGCCGTGGCCAAAAACTTCCGGCAGGAGCGCCTGGTCTACGACGAGTTCGTGGCCGTCAACCGGCAAGCCTACGCCATCAACGTGCGGCGCGGCTTTGTCCTGGCGTCCGTCTTCCCGTCGTTGAACATGCTGGCCGGCGTGGCCACCGCCGTGCTGGTCTATCTCGGCGGCCGGGCCGCCGGCCTGGGCGCCATCGACGCCGGCGCCTGGTATCTCTTCGTCCAGGGCGTGGACCGGTTCTTCTTCCCGTTCCTCAACCTGGCCTCCTTCTGGCCGCAGGTGCAGGCCGGGCTGGCCGCCGCCGAGCGCGTCTTCGCGCTGGTGGACGCCGAGCCCGTGGTCAAGCAGAGCGCGGCCCTGGCCGTCCCGGCCCTGCGCGGGGAGATCCAGTTCGACCACCTGAGCTTCCGCTACTCGGACAAGGAGGCGGTGCTGGATGATTTCTCGCTGCACATCCGGCCCGGCGAGACGGTGGCGCTGGTGGGCCATACCGGCGCCGGCAAGAGCTCCCTGGCCAAGCTGATCGCGCGCTTTTATGAGTTTCAAGCCGGGCGGCTGTTAATTGACGGTCGGGATCTGCGCGCCTTCGATCTGCGCGCGTATCGCCAGCAGCTGGGCATCGTCTCCCAGGTGCCGTTCCTGTTCGCCGGCACCGTGGCCGATAACATCCGCTATGCCCGGCCGGCGGTGACCCAGGCGGAGATGGAGGCCCTG
>JAGOBN010000217.1 GCA_017999235.1 Anaerolineales bacterium
GTTCTGCGCCTCGGCGATCTCCAACAACGTGCGGCCCGCCGTCACAGGCACGCGCGTGTCATTGGGCAGGAACACGATCTCGGCCGGGCCGGCGGCCACAACTGGGCCGGCGGCCACAACCGGGCCGGCGGCCGCCACGGGGGCCGGCGCAGGGGCCGGCGCGCCGGCGGTCACCGGCACCAGGTGCGCCAAAAACTGCGTCTCTTTGCGGCGCGTCCGGATTACCCACAGTCCGGTCAGCGCGAGCAGCCCCGCTTGCAGCACCCACGCCAGCCAAACGGGCGCGGCCCAGCCGAGCAGGCCGCCCAGGGCCGTCAACCAACCAGGCAGCGCAAACGCGTAATACAGGTTGAAGGCCGTAGCGCCGTAGAAGGAGGCCAGCTGGTTGATGGAGATTTTCAAGAAACTCTGCAAGAGATAAAAGACGCCCACGCTGACCACCATCAGCAGCGCGAACTGCCCGTACATGGCCAGCACGGCGTGCCAGCCGGCTGGGTCCGGCACGGTAAAGAACGCCACGATAAAGCCAGGCATGGCGGCGGCGAAAAATTTGCGGTAAGCGGCGTAGTGCGGGTCGGCGTCGTGCAGGTCGGCCAGATAGGCCGAACGCGGGCTGAAGTCATAGCAGTGCTTGGTGCAGCCCACGCACGGGTTGCAGTGCGCGTTGGCCACGGTCGCGAACGGTGTCTGATTGTAGAGGCGCTGCACGGGATAGAGCGGGCAGAGACTGCTGCACCACCCGCTCTTGCCTTTGAAGAGATAGCCTCCCAGCCAGGCGCTGGCCAGGGCCGCCAGGATTAAGACGGCGGTGGCTGGCCCGCTGGTGTTGAACAGCCACTTGCGGCTGGAGGCCAGCCCGAAGAACAAGGTCAACCCGATGACAAACCCATATTCGGTGAGCCAGGCCGGCGGCGTTAACGCGCGCGTGAACTTGAGCCAGCGCGGGGTCTGGTTGGAGGCGGCCAGCGGACACAGGTTGCGCCACACCCCCGGCGCCACCAGGAAGAGGGCCGGCAAGACCGGGACGGTGAGGCGCCAGAAGTACAGCAGGCCCGCCGCCGGCTCCAGGAACAGCACCACCACATACGCCCCGAGCGCGACCACCCCGGCCAGCCGGCCCAAGTTCCAGAACCAGCGCCAGAACCAGGCGGGCAGCCAAGCGTGCGCGCGCAGCTGCAGATAATTCGGAAAAGCCGGCAGCGGTTCCCGCGGCGTCCGGACTGGGCGCGGGCGCGGCGGGGAGCCGGCGCGGCGGCGCCGGGCCGGCCAGGCGACTGCTAGTGTCGCCACGGTCGCCAACACCGGCACACCCAGGAGCCCCGCCAACAACAGGCCGAGCGCTTCCCACATGCCGGCCCAGCCCGCGTCCGCCGGCGGGCCGGCGGACGGCCAATACTGGGTCTCGGCCGGGCTATACGCCGGCAAACTGATCGTCACCGTATGCGGTCCCGCCGCGCCCCGCGCGTCCGGCGCGCGGTAGGTCACCGCATACTCCGCCTGCAACGCCCGTTCCCACTGTTGCAGCACGGCCGCCGCGGCGGCGGGCTGGACCACCGCGTATTGGCCGCCGGCCTGCTCCGCCAGGCGTCGCAGGGCGGCGTGTCCGGCCGCGCCCAGTTCCAGAATCGACACGGATTGGGCCTGGCCCAACCCCTCCGCCAACGGCTGGGCGCTGGCCGTATCCGGCCCCGCCGTCACCACAAACAGCGCTTTCCGGCCGGGGAACTCCGCCAGCGCCTGCGCGCCCGCCAACACCGTGTCATACAACGCGGCCCCGCCCGGCGCCGGGGTGAGGCCTTCGGCCGCCGGCACTAGCAGCGACCGGTTGGCCGTGATGGGCTGCAGGAGGTGGCTCTGAGCGTCAAAGCTCATGAGGCCGGCTTGATCGCCGGGCAGCAGCGCGGCGCTGAACGTCTCGACGGCGGTTTGGATCGCCGGTCCGGCGCCGGCGGCCCGCGCCGCGTCCGAGCCATCCACCACCAGCAGCGTGGTCACCAAGCCGGCCGTCGCGGCGGCCGGTTGCGCTGGCACGCGCGCGCCGGCCTCGCGGATCTGCAATTGCGCCGGATCGAGCGCCACCGGCGCGCCGGCGGCATCCACCGCCGCGATGTAGACCGTGACCAGGGGAAAACGGGCGGCATCCACTTGCGTGATCCGCAGCCGGCCGGCTGAATCCGCCCGCAGCGTGGGCGCTGGGCTGAGCACCAGCAAACTCAGCCCCGCCGCCAGCCCGAGCTTAAGCAGGTTTTGTCGAAAACGTTGTGGCCACATGGTCGAGCCGTCCTTCTTCATCCTGCGGCCGGGGGCGGGCAAACGGAAACAAAGCCGCGCCGGCCAGCCAGGAATGACTTGTTGAAAGCGAAGTGGGAAGCGCGGCAGCCCGCGCGGCGATTAGGCCAGCGGCCCGCGTCGAACGCCGCACGGCGAAATCGGGGAGCGCTCACCGTGGGTGAACGGGTTGGCAAGGATTTGGTGAAGCATGCCAGGCACTATAGCAAGCCCAGCGCGCGCCGGTCAACGAAGGAAGAGCAATAACCCGTGAAGCTCCAGTGAATTACGACAAATTTAGGCGTAATTATGACGAGACGAAGTCGGCGGCCGGCCCAGATCCATAAACCCGGCCGAAAATGACAACCTGCTAAAATAGCTTTCCACTGCTCGGAGAGGATTTCCAATGACTGTTGATCCCGCCCTCGTGAAATGCCTGGTTTGCCAACGCGCTGAAAGTGAGATCCCCCTGGCCGCCTGGCGGTATCAGGGGCGCGAGCTATGGATCTGCCCGGACTGCCTGCCGCGGCTCATCCACCACCGCGCCGAGCTGGCCGACCAGTTGGCGGCCGCGCCGCCGGCCCGCCCCGAGGCGTAAAACCGGCCGCCGCGGCCGCCGGCCCGCGCGCCCTTTTTCCGCGCCCGGCCGCCGGCCCGCCAGCCGCTCTGTGATATACTTCGGCCGGCTGTGTTCGCGACCGCGGTCATCGCCCGCTCGGTCTTTCCGGCGGGTTTTTTGTGTGTTTTGGGAGGCTGGGACTTCTATGCAGCAACGCTCCACCCTATGGCTGATCGTTATCGGCCTGATCGTCGCCGCCGCCGTGTACGTCGTCGTACCTGGCACCGGCATCGCTTTTACTTTGGGTACTCTAACCGTTGACCAGCAGTTCACGGTCAGCGAAGGCCTGGATCTTAAAGGCGGCCTGCGCGTGCTTTTGGAGGCGGACATTCCCGCCGGCACGGCGCCGGCCGCCCAATCCATGGAGACGGCGCGCCAGATTGTCGAGCAGCGCGTCAATGGCCTGGGCCTGGCCGAGCCGTTGGTGCAGCTGCAGGGCAATACCCGCATTGTGGTGGAATTGCCGGGCGTCACCGACCCGCAAGCCGCCATTGAGACCATCAAGCAAACCGGTTTGATGGAATTCATCGTCATCCCCACCGGCCAGAACCCGCCGCTGGAAGGGACGACCGTATCCACGTACTGCCCGGACATCACCAAGGTGGACTGCGGCAACGCGGCGCTGGCCGCCGCTCCGGTGGATGCCACCCAGCCGGCCACTACTACGGTGCCGTATGTGACCCTGATGACGGGCGCCGCCCTGCGGGATGCCTCGGTCGGCTCGGATGAGCTGGGCACCGCCGTGATTGATTTCCAGCTGTCGGGGGATGGCAGCCGGATCTTTGGCGATTTCACCGCCCAGCACATCGGCGATTTCCTGGCGATTGTGCTGGATAAGCGCGTCATCTCCGCCCCGCGCATCAACGCCGCCATCACCGACAGCGGCCAGATCTCGGGCAACTTCACCAACCAGTCCGCCAACCAGCTGGCGCTGCAGCTGCGCTACGGCTCGCTGCCCGTGCCGCTGAAAGTGGTGCAATCCCTGGAAGTCGGCCCGACGCTTGGCCAGGATTCGGTGCGCAAGAGCACCATCGCCGGCATCATCGGCTTGAGCACCGTGGCGCTCTTCATGATCTTGTACTACCGCCTGCCGGGCATCACCGCCGTGCTGGCCCTGGCAATCTATGCCGTGGTCACCTTTGCGCTCTTCAAGCTGATCCCGGTGACCCTGACCCTGCCCGGCATCGCCGGCTTTGTGCTTTCAGTCGGGGTGGCCGTGGACGCCAACATCCTGATCTTTGAGCGGATGAAAGAAGAACTGCGCGGCGGGCGCGGCCTGCGGTCTTCCGTGGAGGCCGGCTTCAGCCGGGCCTGGCCGTCCATCCGCGACTCGAACATCTCGACGCTGATCACGTGCGCCATCCTGTTCTGGTTTGGCAGCACCTTCGGCGCCAGCATCGTCAAAGGCTTTGCGCTCACCCTGGCGCTGGGCGTGGGCGTCAGCCTGTTCACGGCCATCCTCGTCACGCGCACCATCATGCACATGGTGATGGACCGCGTCGACTTCTCCAGCCGCCACTCGTGGTTCGGGATCTAAACCATGTTCAAGATCATCCAACGCCGTTACTGGTATTTCGGCCTGTCGCTCGTCATCATCCTTCCGGGCTTGATCGCGCTGGGCGTATGGGGCCTGCCGCTGGCCATCGACTTCACCGGCGGGACGCTGCTGGACATCCAGTTCCCGGCCACCACCCAGCCTATTGACCTGGCGCAGGTGCGCGCGGTGTACGCCGCCAATGACGCGCCGGAAGTCAGCGTCCAGAACTCGGGCACTGACCGCGTCATCGTCCGCAGCGAGGATCTGACCCAGGAACAGCAGGTGGGCGTGATCGCCGGCCTGGAGGCCTTGTACGGCCCCGGCACTATCCAGAGCAGCGAAACCGTCGGCCCGAGCGTGGGCCGGGAAGTCGCCTCCCGTGCGGCCGGCGCCGTGGGCCTGGCCGCGGCCGGCATCCTGCTGTACATCTGGTTCGCCTTCCGCAAGGTCCCGCACGCCTTCCGCTACGGCGTGGCCGCCATCATCGCCCTGCTTCACGACGTGCTGCTGGTGATCGGCTTGACGGCGCTGGCCGGCCGGTTCCTCGGCTGGCAGGTGGACTCGCTCTTCTTGACCGCCCTCTTAACGGTGGTGGGCTTCTCGGTCCACGACACCATCGTGGTCTTCGACCGCATCCGCGAGAATATGACGGTCTACCGCCGGCTGGACTACGAAACCGTGGTCAACCACAGCGTGGTGCAGACGCTGGACCGCTCGATCAACACCCAATTGACCGTGATGTTTACCCTGCTGTCGCTGGCGCTGTTTGGCGGCGACACCATCCGCCACTTTGTGGTGACCCTGCTGGTGGGCATCGCTTCCGGCACGTACTCCTCCATCTTCAACGCCGCCGCCATGCTGGTGGTGTGGGAGAAGAAGGAGTGGCGCACCTGGTTCCGGCGTGAGGAGCCCGTGACGGCCTAATCTGGCGGCTTAACGCCCACGCCCGGATCAGCCGATCCGGGCGTTTTTTTATGGTGCGCGGCGATGGTACGGACTTTGCATACCCTTCAGGCACGCAACTCTTGGCCGGCGCGCGGCGTCTTGAGAACGGCGCAACTCAAACGAGGTGGCTGGTGAGCCTGAAATGGCAATTATTTAAACTGTTCCTGCTTGTCCTCCTGATCGGGCTGGCCGCCTGGTACGCGCTGTCCGGGCCGCTGGGGACCCCGGTCCCCGCCCTGCCGCCGCCCGTGGGCGGCCTCCCCCTGGGGGGTTAGGGAAAACGCCGGCCCAGCGCCATCGGCGGCGCCAGGCCGGCGCGCGGGCTTTAGCGGCGGGTCCACCAGGCCCGGAACTGGGCCGTGTACTGGTTCTCGTAGTACTCCACCTGCAGCGCGTGCGGGCCGGCGTCCAGTGTCAGCTCGGCCGAATACAGGCCGCTGTCACTGTCGTGCCACTGATCCAGCACCAGTTGGCCGTCCACATACCACCGGACCCCGTCATCGGCCTGGGCGTAGAGCGTGTACGTTCCCGCCTCAAAGGTCTGCGTGCGCGTCCAGCGCGCCGAGAACTGGTTGCCCGGCAGATTGGCGGCCGGCGCGCCCAGGCCCCAGACAAAATCCAGCCGCGTTTCGTTGCGCACCACCGCCGGAGTTCCGGACAGCGTCGCATTGGCCCAGTATTCGCCCTTCCAATCCGAGAAGGTTTGCGGGCCGCTCCGCTCCCAGGTCAGGCGCGCGCGCGCTTCCACCGCCGCGTCATAGTATTCCAGCTTGAGGCTGTGCGCGCCGGCGGAGAGCAAGACCTCCCCCGTCACCTCGCGGCTCGCCCCGCCCCGCCACTCATCGATCACCAGACGGTCATCCACCCACAGCCGGGCGCCGTCATCCACCAACACCCTGAAGCGGTAGGTGCCGGCCTCCAGATTCAGGCTGCGCGTCCAGCGCACCGAGAAGTTATCGGCCGGCAGGCGCGGATCAGGCGCGGTCTGCCCCCAGGCGAAATCCAGCGCCGCGTCATTCCGCACGATCACGGGCGCGCCGCTGAGCGCGGCGTTGTTCCAATACTCACCCTTCCAGTCCGGGTACGCGTCCACGCGCTCCCAGGCCAACCGGGCCAGGGCTTCACCGCCCCGCTCGAAGTACTCCAGCCGGACGGTCTGCGGGCCAACCGCCAGATTGATCTCGGCCGTCCGCGTGGTCTGGCCCTCGCGCCAGTCGTCAATCAGCAGGCGGTCCCCCACCCAGAGCCGCACGCCGTCGTCGGCGGTGACGCGGAAGCGATAGGTGCCGGCATCGAAGGGCAGCTGGCGCGTCCAGCGCACGGAGAAATCGTCGGCGGGCAGGCCCGGCAGGGCCGGATTGCCCCACCAGGTGAAATCGATGGCCGGATCATCCCGCACCAGGGCCGGCGCGCCGGTCAGGTCGCGATTGGCGAAGTATTCGCCGCGCCAGTTGGCAAACACGGCCGGCGGCGGGGCGCCGGGAACAGGCGTAACTGTTGGGGCGCCGTACTGGCGGTCGCTCACCGGCAGGCCGGCCACGGCC
>JAGOBN010000218.1 GCA_017999235.1 Anaerolineales bacterium
TGATCTCGTCCAGCGGGGCCGGCTGGGCGGTGGCGGTCGGCGGCGGGGTGACGGTCGGCGCGGCGGTGGCCGACGCCGTGGGGCGGGGCGGGAGCGTGGCCGCCGGCGCCGCGCGCGGTGTGGGGGCGGGGGCCGCGCAGCCGGCCGCGCTGAGCGCCAGGATCAAACCGACGGTCAGGACTCTATTCACCGGTAATACCGGACCTTTCGACGGATTCGACAAACCACTTCTGCAGCAGGAAGTACAGCACCAGCAGCGGCAGGATGTTCAGGAAAGTGCCGCTGAGTTTGACGGCTTCATTCAGGCGGTCGAAGATATTCACGGTGCCGGGCGGGTACAGGTTCTCGTAGGCCTGGACGAACTTGGAGAGCTGCATGGGCAAGGACTGCAGACCGCCCTCCAGGAAGATGACGGTGAGATAGGTCTCGTTCCAGTACCAGACCACGGAGAAGATGATGGCGGTGATAAAGGCCGGGCCGGCCGCCGGCAGCCCCAGCCGGACGAAGATGCCCACCTCCGAGGCCCCGTCCAGCCGGGCGGCCTCTTCCAGGACTTTGGGCAGGGACAGGAAGGTCTGGTAGAAGATCAAAATGAAGATCGCGCTCTTGTAGCCCTGGCCGGCCAGCGCCGGCAAAATCAAGGCCCACAGGTTGCCGAGCAAGCCCAGGTCTTTGTACGTCAGCATCTGCGGGATGACGGTGTTCTGCGCCGGGATGATAAAGGTGGCCAGGATCAGGGCGAAGACCAGGCGTTTGCCCCAGAACCGATAGCGCGCCAGCCCGTACCCGACCACCGAGCAGACGGCCGCCTGGATCAAGGAGGGGACGACGCTGATCAGCAGCGAGGCCGCCAGGGTGGCCGGGTAATCCAGGACGCGGTAAGCCTTGGTGTAATTGCCGAGGTAGAGCTCGGTTGGCACCCACTGCACCATCGGGTTGAGCAGATCGCCCGGGCTCTTCAGGCTGGTCACAAACATGAACAGCAGCGGATACAGATACACAAAGCCGATGGCGATCAGCAGCAGATAGAGCGCCACGGTGAACACCAGCCCGTAGCCGGCGCGGCTGCCGAACAGGAAGGCTTGGACATCGTCGCGGGTGGGGCGTTTCATGGGGCGCCGGGCCTCTCAGTCGCGCCGCTCGCGGGCTTGGGCCTGCAGGCCGCTGTAGACCAGCGCCAGCAGGGCCAGCAGCACCAGGAGGTACACAAACGCCATGGCGCTGGCGTAGCCGATGCCGCCGTCCACCGCGTACGTCTGGCCGTAGATGTACTTGACAACCTTGTTCTCCGAGAAGTGCGAGAGGGTGATGATGGTGTAGATGGCGATGATGACGGTGGTGGTCGAGAGCGCGGGCAGGGTGATCTTCCAGAAGGCCTCCCACGCCGAAGCGCCGTCGATGGCGGCCGCCTCGTAGATGGCCTGATCCACCTTTTGCAGGCTGGAGAGGTAGATCAGGATCTGGACGCCCGAGAACCACAAGATCAGGACGAAGGAGGTCAGCAGATACTCCACCGGGGTCCGCAGATAGCGCGGCAGCTCGGCCAGAAATTCAGCCACCGCCGCCGAATTGACCACCCCCGGCACCGAGGTTGCTCCCTGGGCGGTCAGCTCCTGGATGACCGGGCCGCTGGTGATGACCACCGGCAGAAAGAAGATCGTGCGAAACAGGCCCTTGAACGGGAAGTCCAGGTTGAGGAGCAGCGCGATCAGCATGGAGAAGATCAGGACGATGGGCACGGATACCAGGGTCTCGATCAGATAGCCGATCAGCAATTCCACAAAGGTCGGGTCGGTGAACAACGCGCGGGAGTAGTTGGCCCAAGCTACGGCGTCATACGTGATGCCCGTGGCCGAGATCGTGACCTGGTTCAGGCTGAAGAAGAAGGTTTGCGCCAGCGGGGCCAGCGTGAAGACCGCGAAGCCGATGATCCAGATCAGGATGAAGGCGTAGCCGGTCAGGGCTTCGCGCTGGCCGGGCCGCAGCTCCCGGCGGCGGGCGCTCATGGGGCGGCCTCCCGCAGCACGGCGTCCTGGGCCGGAACCACGCCGCCGCCGGCCGTCACCGGCTGGTCGGTGTAGTTGACGATGATCTGCCGGCCGTTGCCGTAGGTGACGGCCACCACCCCGGGCGCCAGCACCTGGCGGGCCGTGATGGGCTGGCCGCGCACCGGCCCCAGCCGGGCGTTCAGCCAGGCATAGCTGCGCTGGATGGCCGGCCCCCATTGCGCGTAGGCGGAGGTGTAAATCCAATTGGAGCCGGTGTTGAGGATTTTGGCGGTGACCTCCTGGCTCAGGAAGTACGCCGGGTACACGCCAAAGTCGGCCAGCCGCAAGAGATCTTCCTGGGCGCTGGAGGAGAAATTCAGTGCCGGCCCATAGCTGGGCACCTGGCCGGCCAAGACGATCGGCAGGAAGGGGACCGTGTCGGTGGTGTAGAGATAGCCGCTGCTGGTCAGCGGCATATCATAGTAGGCCTGCATGTATGGGAACAGATAGTCGTTGGGCGCGTAGAAGGCGAGGCGGCCGGCGGCGCCGGCCAACAGCTGCCGATACTGCTGGCGCGCCGCCTCGCGGTTGAGGCTGTGGCCGGGCTTGAAGTCGCTGTACAGCATCGCGCTGATCCCGTCCAAGGCCAGGCCGGCCGATTGGGCGAAGACGCCCGGGCTGAGAGACGCGAAGCGCCGGCTCAGGGCCGTCTGGTTCAGGTAGTAATTGACCGTGCTGCGGTTGTAGCCGATCAGGTTGAAATTGGTGATCGACAGGGCCAGGTCGTTGCGCGGCGAGTAGCCGGGCTCATCCCGGAGCGCGGCTTGCGGGTTCCAGTAGAGCGCCAAGCTGCCGCCGGCCGTGGCCAGGTCCTGGCTCAGCGCGCGCAGCTGGGCCAGGGTGCCTAGGCCGGCGTCCAGCCGCAGGTCCGCCGGCGGCATGCTGGAAGCGCCCAGCGGCTGCCAGCCGTAGTAGACGACCTCCAGCCGGGGCAGGGCCAGATCCCGCACAATGGCGCTCAGCTGGCTGAGGGTGGTCATGGGGATCAGGCGCTTCCACAGCAGGACGGTTTCCCGCTCGCCGCCCAAGAACTCCAGCCGCAGGCCGATCTCGCCGGGCGGCGCCGCGACCGGCTTAAGCTCGCCGCGTTCGAGCAGATACTGCTGATAGCTGCGGGCCATCCCCACGTAGTCGCTGTCCGCGCCGGTCAGGAAGCGGTAACGGACGCGCACCTCCACCGGGTTGGTGTCACGCTGCAGGGTGGTGACGCCGGCGCCGGAGCGGTTGGTGGCCTGGAAATAACTCTCGTTGTAGATGAAGGCGTTGTACAGGAAGTTGAATTGGGTAATCACCCCGGCGGGATGCGCCTGCAGTTCGCCGTAGGGGGCGCCGTCTTCCACCACCGCCAGGAAGGCGTTCTGCTGGTAGCCATGCACCATCCCAAAGACCGGCAGCGACAGCCGGAAGGGCCGGTTGATCGTCGGGTCCCACGGCAGGACGCCCAGCATCCCGAGGTCTTGGCCGTAATACCGGCCATAAAACAGGTTCTGCGCCTTGGTCTCTGCGCCGAAACGGATCAGGCTGCCGGCGCCATCCGGGATAAACATATAGCCGGGGACGGTGTCGGCCTTGGTGGCCCCCAGAAACGGGTAGAGGTAGATCAGGCCCAATTTGTAATCCGGGTCGGCCTGCTGCACGGAGGCGAACGGCACCTCCACCCGGACGCCGGCCGGCTCCAGTTGGACGCTGACCCCGACCGTGATGGAGACCGGCGTGAACTGGACGGAGGCCGTGAAGCCCTGGTCCTGGCGCTGGAAGGTGATGACGTGCTCGGTGTTGGTGATGGACAGCCGCTTGTTGACGGCTTTCTTGTCCAGGTATTCGAGGCTCAGGCCGCTGCGCGCAAAAGCCGTCCAGGTCTTGTTCAGCTTGTCGTCCGGGGTGGTGGCGTCCAAGGTGGAATGCCAGACGTACCCGCTGCGCTTGTCCACCACCTTGAAGGCCAAGGTGGCGGGGTCCGCATACAGCTGGAAGGCGGCGTTCTCGGCCAGCCGTTCATACGCGGCCGGGATCGCCTGATTGGTCTGCCAGTTCCGGTTGAGGGTGTCCGGCTGGGTGAATTGGTTGGAGCCGGTGTCCGCCCGCGGCGCCATGGCCTGCAGGGGCTGGACGCCGAGGCCGGCCGCCAGGCTCACGGCGAGCAGCGCGCGCCCGAGCCGGCTAGCCACGCAGCCCAACTTCCTGCACGATGGCGGAGATGAAGTCATACAGCTGGTTGAAGAGCACATACAGGATGTAGCCGGTCAGCAGGAACAGCCCCATGGTGAAGAGCGTCAGCCCGAGATTGCGGACCGTCTCCCCGAAGGAGTAATTGTGAATCTCCTTCACCATGATCACCAGCATCAGGCCCGTCCACGCCCACACCAGGTTCAGCGAGAAGGTGTAGAGGAAGACCTCGTTCTGGGTCAGGACATTGGAGAGCAGGGCGATGGGCAGGGCGAACAGGGCGTAGGGGAACAGGCTGTACGCGCTGCCGATTACCACGTCCCGCACCCGGCCCTCGCCGTCGCTGATGGTGGAGATCAGATAGTTGGCGGCGTTCCAGAGCAGCAGCGCCAGCCCGACCGTGACGACCTCGTTCTCCACCCGGATATACACGGGCGAGGTGAAGGGGTTGAACGGAAACCCGGTCACAAACAGGCTCAGCACCCAGACCGCGATCACCCAGACATACATCAGCCCCGCAAACCACAGGCTGCCCCGCAGATCCTTTTTGATGTAGTAGAAGCTGTCGGCCGGCTGTTTGATAAACCGGAACAGGAAGACCAGATCATCCACCCGCTTGAAGCGCTGCAGCCTCCGCGCCCACCGCCGGGCGGGCTGGGACCAGCGGTAGCGTTTATCCAGCCGGGCGCCGGCCTGCCCGGCCAGCCACAGGCCGAACAGCCATCCCAGGGCCGGCGCCAGATCGCGCTGCAGGACCTGGTTGCGCAGCTCCCAGAAGGTCTGGGAGTAGCCGGCCCGGTCTTCGGCATACCGGTAGGCGTCCAGCGCCCGAGGGTAATCGCCCTCCTTGAAGTACGCATCGGCGATAGCCTGATAGGACAGGATGAACGAGCCGTTGTAGTTCAGCACCTCCTCAAAATACGGCTTGGCCTCGCGGTAATACCCCTCCATATAAAGCCGGATGCCGGCATGCACGGTCTGGGCGAAGGCCGTGGACTGGTAGGTGATCAAGGCGTTTTTGTCCTTGTCCAGGACGTAGAGCAGGTCCCCGTGCCGGGCAATGGCCGTGGGGTTGCGCAGGGTGCCCAGGCGCTGATCGCCGCTGTCTTGCGCGCCAAAGACAAAGAGCAGCGCCCCGTCCAGGTCGTACTCGTAGATCTGGCCGTTGGCGTCCACCGCCAGGATCAGGCCGTTGGCGCTGACGTGGATATCCCGGAAGGTGGTCGAGCCCCAGGTCTCCGGGAAGATGTTCCGGCCCGCGATGGTGAACTTGCGCAGGCTCTCCCACCGGGAGGTGCCGGCCGTGATCGTGTAGATCAGCGCCTGCTGGTCGATGGCCAGGTTGGAGGGGGAGGCGGCTTCGTTTTTTACAAACTGCGCCAGCTGCTCCGGGGTCAAGAACAGGCGCTGGAGGATCATCTTCAGCGACATGCTCGAGGCATTGGCCCCGAAGTAGCCGATGAAATTGCCGTGGGTGTTCATCTGGACCAGACCGTCCACCGAGCCTTCGCTGACAATGTACAGGTTCTGGCGGGCATCCACCGCGAGCTTGCGCGGCAGGAACTCACGGTCCCGGCCAAACAGCGGCTCGGCCGGCCGGCCAAACTGGCCGCGCAGGGTGCCGTCGGGATTGAGGATCACCACCGTGTTGGCCTTGGCGTCGGCCACATACATCACCCCGCGCTCGTCTACGAAGATCCCGGTGGGTCCCTGGAGCAGCCCCGCGCCGTACACGGCCTCCACCGCAAAATCGCGCAGCCGGACGACCCGCCCCTGGCCGGTGTCGGCGATGTAGATGACGCCCTCCGGCGTGACGAACATATCCTCGGCGGCGTCAATGGGCAGGTCGATCTCGGCCGCCGGCTGGTAGGCGGCCTGGGTCATTACCCCCGTGTTCCCCGGCCCCAGCGCCCAGGTGGTGTAGGGCGCATCGGCCCGCGCCGGCCGGCCGGCCAGGCCCAGGAGCAGCAGGAGGACAAGCGCGCGCAGGAGCTTCTTTGCCATCGGCTACTTCAGGCCTGAGTGGGACATGGTGCTCATCACCTGGCTTTGCAGCAGCACGAAGATGATCAGGTTGGGCAAAAACATGATCAGGGACGCCGCCGCCGCCAGACCCTGGCCGGCCACCGCGTTGGCGCCGGCGGTGGTCGTGGTCAGGGTGGTGAGATAAAACGCAAAGGTCTTCAGGCTTTCGGTGTTGATGTAGAGCGTGGAGACGTCGGCGGCGTT
This sequence comes from Anaerolineales bacterium, assembly GCA_017999235.1. The sequence continues at coordinate 6,444 of JAGOBN010000218.1, forward strand.
CCAGGTGGCCTGGAAGGTCAGGATGGCGATGGTGGCGATGGCCGGCAGAATCATGGGCAGGATGATCAGCCAGTAGATGGCCACGTCTGAGGCGCCGTCCATCTGCGCCGCCTCCACCACTTCGTCCGGGATGCCGTCCACGAACTGCTTGATCAAGAACAGGCCGACCGGCATCGCCAGGCCCGGCAGGATGTGCACCGCCAAGGTGTCCAGCAGGTTCAGCTTCTGGATCACCAGAAAGCGCGGGATGGTGACCGCGATCGGCACGAACATCAGCGCCACGGTGTTGATGGCGAACAGCGTCTGCTTGAGCCGGAAGCGCTTTTTGGACAGCGCATACGCCGCCGTGGACGAGACCAGGACCGACGCCCCGACGGTGACGGCCGTGACCAGCACGCTGTTGAACAGGTAGCGGCTGACCGGCACCCCGGAGGTGGACATTTTGTTGA
>JAGOBN010000219.1 GCA_017999235.1 Anaerolineales bacterium
CAACCTGCCCGGCCAGATGTCCGGCGGCCAGCAGCAGCGCGTGGCCATCGCCCGCGCTTTGATCCACAACCCGGCCCTGGTGCTGGCCGATGAGCCCACCGCCAGCCTGGACACCGAACGCGCCCGGCAGGTGGTGCAGACCTTTGCCGAACTGATCCACGAGCAGAACCGGGCCGGCATCATGGTGACGCACGACCTGCGGCTGGTGGCTTACACCGACCGCGTCATCCAGATGCAGGACGGGCGCGTGGCGCGCATTTACACGACCCGCGCCGAGATTGAGGCGCTGGGCAGCGGCGGCCACGGCCCTGCGCCGGCGGCGCGCCCCGCCCCGCGCGCCAGTGAGCGGGCGCTCAGCCTGACCCAGAACTTCGTGCCGCAGCCCGCGGCGGATTAACGCGCGGCCAGCTCAAAAAAACGGCGGCCGGCGGCCGCTGTTTTCATTTAACCGCGCCGGAGGGCTGGCCGAGGCCCGCCGGCCGGCCCGGCGCGCTTTCTAACCCATCCGCTTAAGGTCCCCCCTAACGTTGGAAGTCGGTATCGTATAATCCAATGGCCTGAGTTGCTGGATCCGTGTTGATGACGTGTCCCCGCTGCGCCGCTGAGACCCCCCCCGACGCCCGCACGTGTGCGCGCTGCGGCGCTCCGCTTTCCGGAGCGCTGACCGCCGAACACCTGGAGCGCCTGCGCCGCTACCTGCCGCCCGCGCTGGCCGAAGCCCTGCAAACCGAGCTGGCCGCGCCGCCGGCGCGCCTGATTGACCAATGCCTGACCCATCTGGCCGGCCTGGCCGAGACCACTGCCGCCTACCTGCCGGCGGACCTGCTGCTCCAATTGGCGCGGGACCCGGTCCCCGGCCGCGCGGACGGCCGCTATCTGGAAGGCACCCTGCTCTTCGCCGATATCAGCGGCTTCACGGCTATGTCCGAAAAACTCAGCCGCACCGGGCGCGAGGGCGCGGAGGAGATCACGGCCGTCGTCAACCGCTACCTGGACGTGATGATCACGCACCTGCACGCCCACGGCGGCCAGCTGATGAAGTTTGGGGGCGACGCGCTGCTGGGGTTGTTCCGCGAGCCGTACAGCGCCGCCAGCGCCACCCGCGCCGCGCTGGGCATGCAGGCCGGCATGGCCGAATTCGCCGAGACGCGCACCTCCCAGGGCGTCTTTCCGCTCCGCATGAAGGTGGGCCTGCACCGCGGGCGCTTCTTCGCGGCCCAGCTCGGCGACGCCCAGGCCTTGGAATACGCGCTCTTTGGCGCGGACGTCAACGCCACGGCCGCCGCCGAATCCGCCGCGCAGGCCGGCCAAGTGCTGGTGGACGCGCCCACCCTGGCCGCGCTGGCCGGCGCCGCCCAGACCCAGCCCTCGGCCACCGCGCCCGGCTATTTTGTGGTGCAGCAGATCACGGCCGCGCCGCCCGCGCCGGCCGCCGCCCAGCTCACCGACCCTTTCCTGTTCACGCGCTCCGCCAACGGCCTGCGCCGCGCCGCGCAGCTGCTGGACGCGCTCACGCCCTATTTGCCGGCCGGCCTGCTCGGCCGGCTGGTGCTCTCGGCCGGCGCGCTCGGCTTTGAGGGCGAGCACCGCCTGGTGGCCGCGCTCTTCGCCAACGTCCACGGCCTGGGCGCGCTGGCGGACCGGCTCGGCCCGGGCCGCGAGGCGGAGGTCACGGCCGCCCTCAACGGCTACTTCCTGGGCGTGGCCCAGGCCGTCCGCGCCTACGACGGCATCATCAACAAGATTGATCTGTACGATCACGGCGACAAGCTGGTGGTGCTCTTCGGCGCGCCGGTGGCGCACGAGGACGACGCCGAACGCGCCGTGCGCGCCGCCCTGCAAATGCAGGCCGCGCTGGCGGACCCGGCCCGGCGCGCCGCCTTTGGGGAGACGGACCTCCGCCAGCACATCGGCGTCAACTTTGGCAACGTCTTCGCCGGCTACGTAGGCACGCGCCGCCGGCGTGAATACAGCGTCATCGGCGACGAGGTCAATTTGGCCGCGCGCCTGATGTCGGTGGCCGGCGCCGGCGAGATCGTGGCGGCCCAGACCCTGCACCGCAAGCTCGGCCCGCTCTTCCGCTTCACGCCGCGCGGCGAGGTGCGCCTGAAGGGCAAAAGCGCGCCGGTGCCGATCCTGACCGTGGACGGCGCGCGCTCGGCCGAGGACGCGGCCGTGGCCGCCGCGCAGGCCGGCGCCGCCCTGCGCGCGCCGCTGGTGGGGCGCGCCGCCGAATGGGCGCGGCTGATGGCGTTCGCGGAAACCCTGCGCGCCGGCCAGGGCGCCATCCTCTCCGTTCTGGGCGAAGCCGGCCTGGGCAAGACGCGGCTGGTAGATGATTTCCAGGCCGCGGTCAGCGCCGCCGCCGGCCCCGGCGAACCCGCCCCCCTCCGCCAGGCCGAGGGCCGCTGCCTCTCGTACACCGAATCGGTCAGCTATGCGCCCTTTCAAGAGCTGATGCGCCAGCTCATCGGCGCGCCCGCCAACGCCGATGAGGCCGCGTTGTGGGAGCGCCTGCGCGCCACCAACCAGGCCCTGCCAGCCGAGGCCGCCGTCGACCACCTGCCCTTCCTGGCCAACTTCCTCAACCTGCACCTGGACGCCGACGGCCAGGCGCGCCTGCGCTATTTGGACGCCGAAGCCCGCCAGCGCCGCACCTTCGCCGCCATCGCCGCCCTCGTGGAGGCGCTCGCCCGGTCCGGCCGCCCCCTGCTGCTGATCCTGGAAGACATCCACTGGATCGATCAGGCCTCGCGCGCGCTGGTGGAATACTTGCTGGCGCTCACGGCCCGCGCGCCGGTGGGCCTGCTCCTGGTTTATCGCCCGGAGCGCACCAAGGTCTGCTGGCAGATCCGCGAGAAGGCCGCGCGCGAGTACCCGGCCCAGGCCGGCGAGCTGGAGCTCAGCCCGCTGCCGGCCCCCGAGACGCGGGACCTGCTGGAACGGCTGGCGCCCGGCGCGCAGTGGCCGGCCGAGTTCCAGCAGTTGATCCTCACCCAGACCGAGGGCAACCCGCTGTATCTGGAAGAGCTGCTGCGCGTGCTGATTGACACCGGCGTGCTGGCGCGCGGCGCCGACAACGTCTGGCGCGTGGAAGGCGCGCTGGACACGGTGCAGGTGCCGGACACGCTGGAAGGCGTGATGATGACGCGCCTGGACCGGCTGGACGAGCCCAGCCGCAACACCGCCCAGGTGGCCTCCGTTATCGGGCGCTCCTTCACCAGCGAGGTGCTCAAGCACGCCACCGACGGCCGCGAGGACGCCGAGCTTCAGCCGCACCTCTTCCAGCTGCAGGAGCATGAGATCACGTCCCAGACCCAGCCGCCGCCGGAGCGCGTGTACACCTTTATCCACGGCATGATGCAGGATGTGGCCTACGGCAGCCTGTTGGCGCGCATCCGCCGGCAGGTGCACCGCCGCATCGCCGAATACCTGCAGGGCCGCTCCGGCGCCGACGAGGGCCTGTACCCGGTGGTGGCCCGGCACGCCTTCCTGGGGCAGGATTGGCCCACCGCGCTGCGTTATCAGATGCTGGCCGGCCAGCAGGCCCAGCGCCTGTTCGCCAACAACGAGGCCCTGGACCACTTCACCAAGGCCCTGCAAAGCGCCGAAGCCCTGCCGGCCGAGGACACCGCCGCCGACCGCCTGGCCATCCACCTGGCTTTGGGCGAGCTCAACACCGTCACCGCCAAGTACGACCGCGCCGCGGAGCAGCTGACCGAGGCCCTCCGGCTGGCGGGCGAGGCCGGCGACGCCGAGGCCCAGGCCCGCGCCTGCCGCTGGCAGGCCCGCGTCAACGAACTCAAGGGCGATTACGCCGCCGCGCTGGAGTGGACGGCGCGCGGCCTGACGGCGCTGGCCGGCCAGGAGACGGCCGAGGCCGCCGAGCTGGCCCTCATCCGCGGCCTGATCCACGTGCGCCAGGGCGATTACGAAGCCGCCGGCCAGCGCGCCCACCTGGCGCGCCGCATCGCGGAGGCGGCCGGCGACCCGCGCACCCTGGGCCGCGCCGAGAACCTGCTGGGCGTCACCGAGCTCCGCAATCACCCGCGCGGCGCCGTGGAGCACTTCCAGAGCGCGCTGGCCCTCTACCGGCAGGCCGGCGACCTGCAGGGCCAGGCCAACACCAGCAACCTGATGGCCAACGCCTATTTCAAGCTCGGCCAGCGCTCGGCCGCGGCCGAGGCCTACCGCGGCGCACGCGTCAGCTTTGAACAACTGGGGGATGTGTACCGCAGCGCCTTCGCGCTCAACAATCTGGCCGGCGTGGCCCGCGACCAGGGCCAGTTGGACGACGCCCAGGCCTATTACCTGGAAGCCCGCGCCCGGCTGGAGCGCATCTCGGCCTCGGCCGCCGTGCGCGGCGTGGTGGAGATGAACCTGGGCGATACCTATCTGCGCCGGCCGGACGTGGCCACCGCCTTCACGCACCTGCGCGCCGCGCACACGCTCTTTGAACAGTCCGGCTCGCGCGACTTTCTGCCGGAGCTGCACCGCCACCTGGCGCGCGCCGCCCTGCTGGCCGGCGACTTGAAGCAGGCCGACGCCGAAGTGGCCCAGGCCCTGGCGCTGGCGGACGAATTGAACATGCGCAGCGAGCGCGGGTCCGCCCTGCGCGTGCTGGGTGAGCTCGATCTGAGCCGCGGCCGCGAACAGGCCGCCGCCGAGGCCCTGACCGAGAGCGTGGCCATCCTGATTGAAGTGGCCGACGATTACGAGCTGGCCCGCAGCCGGTTCGCGCTGGGCCGCGCCCTGGCGCGCCTCAACCGCCGGGCCGAAGCGGTGGCCGCGCTGGACGAGGCCGGCGCCGTCTTCCACCGCCTGGAAGCGGAATTGGACTGGCGCGCCGCCGAAGCGCTGCGCGTCCTGCTCGACCCCACATCGTAAACTAAGCGGCGCCGCGGCCACGGCCGGGCTGGGCGCGCCGCCCATCGAGGAGCATAGCTATGACGCACCGTTTTCCGCGCCGTCTGATCCTCTTCACACTCTCCCTGCTCGGCCTGGCGCTGGCCGCCGCGCTCGTGCGCCCCGCCGCCACGCAAGCCCAGGTGGGCGCGCAGGGCGGCACGGTTACCAATTGCGCCAACGATTCTGAATTTCGAACACTCGTGGCGACCGGCGGCCTGGTTAGTTTCAACTGCGGCCCGGATCCGGTGACGATTACGCTAGCCAGCCAGATCACGGTTACCCAGAACACCCTCGTAAACGGCGGCAGCCGCATCACGCTGGACGGCGGCGGCCGCACCCGTCTCTTTGATGTCACGGCTGGCGTCCTATCTCTGCAAAATATCGCCTTGCGTAACGGCTCTGCCCTCGATGGCGGCGGCGCGGTCTCGGTCGCGGTCGGCGCCGAATTAGACGCCGTCAGCGCCAAATTCATATTGAATACGGCCAACCCACAAATCGGGTTGGGGTTGGGCGGCGCCATTTACGCACTCGGCTCGGTCCGTTTGCAGAACACTGACTTTATTACGAATTCAGCAGGCTTTGGCAATGGCGGGGCGCTGTATGCCGGTGGCTTGGTCAGCATCCAGGGCGGTCAATTCACTGGCAACACGTTGGGCGGGGGCAACGGCGGCGCCATTTATTTGGATGCGGCCGGCTCGCTCGGCGCGGTCAACACCCGGTTCATCAATAACCAGACCGGTCTCTCCAGCGTTGACTACGCCGGCGCCGTCTACAGCGCCGGCGGCCCCATGAATGTGGTGGGCAGCGTGTTTAGCGGCAACAGCGCCGGCGGTTATGGCGGCGCCATCTCCACCAGCGGGCCGCTGACGGTTACCAGTTCCTCCTTCAACCAGAATTCCAGCAGCTTCGGCGGCGGCGGCGTGTACGCGTATGAAGCGGCGCGCGTCGCCGGCCAGACCGGCCCCACCGTCATCATCTCCGACACGCTCTTCCTGGGGAACAGCGGCGGCAATGGCGGCGGCCTGAACCTCGGCGCGGAAGCCGAGGTCCGCGCCTCCCGCTTCATCAGCAACACCGCCAGCACGGGCGGCGGGTTGTTTGCCGCCGGATCGTCGGCCACCTTCCCTGTCTCCCTCGATCGTACGCTCTTTGTCAGTAACACCGCCACGGCCGGCGGCGGCGGAGGCGTGTACGTGTCGTTTGGTATTACCGCCACGCTCGACAACGTCATCCTGGACGCTAATCGCGCCGAAAGCAGCGGGGCGGGCGGCGGCTTGTACAACGGCGCCGCGACGATCATCAAAAACAGCGCCGTGATCTACAACTCCGCCTGGGGCGGCGGCGGGCTGTACAACAGCCCCGACAGCGGCGCGCCCAATCTGGGCTTATTCAACAGCACCGTCTCCGGCAATGACGGCTTGAGCGGGGGCGCCGGCGGTTTGGAAAACAGCGGCTGGGCTGTGATTTCCAGCACGACCTTCGCCAACAATATCGTTGCGGATTTTGCCGGCGGCGCCGCCATCGCCAACGACACGTTCGCGTCGTACATCCCCCGGGTAGAACTGCTTAACAGCCTCCTGGCCACGGACCCCTATGCGCCGGCCCTGGTCAACTGTTCCTTTGGCAATGGCGCCATCCAGTCCAACGGCCACAACTTGGACACCGACACTTCCTGTCTGGGCAATCCACCCGCCGGCGCCGGCGACCTCGTTAACACCGACCCGCGCCTGCAGCCGCTCAAGAACAACGGCGGAGGAACCCCCACTCACGCCCTGCCGCCTACCAGCCCCGCCATCGGCGCCGGCGCCGGCTGCCCGACCTTGGATCAACGCGGCTTCCCCCGCGGCGGCGCCCGCTGCGATGCCGGCGCCTTCCAGCTGCTGGACGATCCGCGCGTCAACCTGCCCGCCACGCCGCCGGATACGCCCGTCACTGGCACTATCAC
>JAGOBN010000220.1 GCA_017999235.1 Anaerolineales bacterium
GTGGTCGGCCTGATCGCGGGCGAGGAGACCAGCCGGGAGTTGTTCCGTTCCACCACCGGCTATGTGGCGCCGGTGTGGGAGCGGGTCGCTGGCATTAGCTCGGTGGTGTTGGCCCTGATCGGTTTGCCGGTCGGGCTGGGGGTGATTTGGAAACGCTACCGCCGCAATGCTCTGGCCTTGATGCTGGGCCTGGCGGCCGGCGGTTATTTTGCGGTGCTGGGACTGCGCTTCAGTCAGGCCGCTTGGGAGACCGGCAACCGGGCCTCCGCCTATCTCTTTCTGGGGCTGGCCTTTACTCTGGCTTTAGCCGTGACGGCCGGCTGGGAACGCCGCCATCAACGGGACGTGTGGCGCGGCATTCTGACGGTGAGCATGGCCATCGTGTTTTGCGGCGGGATCATCGCCGGCTGGGCTCCCCCGTTGCGGTTGGCTCAGACCTATCTGGTGCGGGCGTCTGATCAAACCATCGAGCCGCAAGGCGCGGCCGTGTCCCGTTGGATGCTGGCGAACTTCGGCCCGGGCCAGGGGGTCGTGTCCGATGAGACGAACAGCCGCTACTTGATGACGCTCGGCCAGCAGCGCGCCTATGCCGGCAGCAACCCGGACATTGTGGACATCTTGAAGCAGCCGCATCTGGATGACTGGATGGTGGACTTGCTGCAAGACTTGCGCGCCCCGTATGTCGTGGCCGACCGCCGGCGCGTGAGTTGGGACAATATGTCCGGCTATTACTTTGACCTGACCCGCGGGCAGCCGCTCACGGCGTCCGCCTTGTTTGAACCCGAGCGGAACCTGAAGTTTGACCTCGCTCCGCGCATTAACCGGGTGCTGGATAGCGGCAACATTATCTTCTACGATTTGAGGGCGCTGATCAATGTCCCGGCCTCCGACTGACCTGCTGGCGCTGGTAGGGGTCGCGAGCCTCGCGGTGGCCGCGACCGTCTTTTTCCCAGACTGGGAAGGCATGCGCGTCCTGGCCGCGAGCTTGCTCGTGCTCGGGCTGCCCGGCTATGCCTTGACGGCGGCGCTCTTTCCGCCGCCCAATCGGCTGCGCCCGGCCGAAGAGGCGCTGTTAAGCGTGGGGCTCAGCGTGTTTGTCACGATTATCGGCGGCGTGGTTTTGAGCTTCACCGCGTGGGGCTTGGACGCTAACACCTGGGCCGCCTGGCTCTGGACGGTCACGGTGCTGGCCGGCGGGGTGGCTGAGTGGCGGCGGCCCCCCGCGGCGGTCAACCTAACGCCGTCCCCAGCGCGGCGGGTGGGGATCTGGACGTGGCTGGGCTTGACGAGCGCGTTGGTGCTGGCCGGCGGCGCGGTCTGGCTGGGCAGTCAACCCGCGTCGTCGCAGTCCGTGGAAGGCTATACCCTGTTCTGGCTGCTGCCGGATGAGGCGGACGCCGGCGCCCTGCGGGTCGGGATCGAAAGCCAGGAGTTCACGCGGACCCACTACCGCCTCGAGCTGCTCATCGATGGTCAGCTCTGGCAGCGCTGGCCGGCTTTGGAGCTGGCGACCGGCGAGAAGTGGGAGACGGACTTAAGTTTGCTGTCACCGGCCGGCCAAGTAGAGGCCCGCTTGTATCGGGCCGACCAGCCCGAGGTGCTTTATCGGCACGTGACTCTGAAGTTGGACCCCTGAGACCGACCGCTGGGGCGGCACGTCGGGTGGGGGGCCAGAACCAGCCGCCCGGCCGCCGGCCGCTGCTCTTTTGGACCGGGTGGCTGGTGGCGCTGCTGGGTTTGTGGCTAGGCACGGCGCCGGCCGGCGGGGAGGCCACGCCGCCCACGGTCATGCTGGCGCCGGGCGAGTGCGGCTGGCAGTTGACCCTGGCCGACGAGTTTGACGGGACGCGCCTGGATCTGGGGCGTTGGACCCCGACGTACCCAACGGGAGGTGTTGAGTGGCAACGCTACGTGCCCGCGGCGGTGCAGGTTCAAGACGGCCACTTGCGTCTGCGCGCCGAGCTGCAGCCGACGGACGGTTACACCTATACGTCCGGGGTCGTTACCACTCAGGCGTCTTTCCGCCAACTGTATGGTCACTTTGAGGTCCGGGCGCGCTTGCCGGAGGGGACGGGCCTGTGGCCGGCCGTCTGGCTGCTGCCCGACCCCGCGCACTACCCGGCGGAGATTGATGTGCTGGAGCTGTTGGGCCAGCAGATCGACACCGTTTACTTCTCCTACCATTGGGGCGATGCGGCGGGTGAGCATCAGTCCCATACGCAGAGTTATGCCGGTCCGGATTTCTCGGCGGAATTCCATACCTTTACCTTGATCTGGCGGCCGGCCAGCTTAATTTGGTACGTGGATGGCGTGGAGCGCGCGCGCGCCACCGAGGGTGTCCCGGATCAGCCGATGTTCTTGTTGGCGAATTTGGCGGTGGGCGGACAGTGGCCCGGCTATCCGGATGCAACGACGCTGTTTCCCAGTGAGATGTTGATCGACTACCTGCGTGTTTCTACCTGGGAGTGCCGGCCGCTGGTCTCCCCATAGTGCCCCGTCCGCCTGAACCAGATGGATTTGAGTTGCCCCTGGTAAGCGTTCAGCCGGGCGGCTGGTCCATCATCATCAGCTGGACGCGGGATTAAGCGCGTTAGTCGAATTGAAGGAGGGTAAATCCCGTGCTGCTCGTAAGCATCATCATCAATAACTACAACTATGGCCGCTATCTGGCCCCGGCCATTGAGAGCGCGCTGGGCCAGACGTATCCGGCGGTCGAGGTGATCGTCGTGGACGATGGCTCCACGGACGACTCCCGCGCCGTCATCGCGCGGTATGGGGCGCGGATCAAACCCGTGTTTAAGCCCAACGGCGGCCAGGCGTCGGCTTTGAACGCCGGCTTTGCGCTCAGCCACGGGGAGCTGGTTATTTTCCTGGATGCTGATGATGTGCTGATGGCCGAGACGGCCGGCTGGGCGGCTGCCGCTTTTAGCGCGGAACCGCAGGCCGCCAAGCTCTACTACCGCATGCGCGTCATCGATGCCCAGGGCCAGCCGACCGGCGCCGTCAAGCCGCCGCCGCATCAGACGCTGCCCGCCGGCGATCTGCGGCGGCAGGAATTGAACTTTCCGTTTGATCTGGTCTGGATGCCCACCAGCGGCAACGTGTTCTCCACGCGGGTCCTGCGCGAGATCATGCCCATCCCCGAAGAGCGGTTAGGGGCCTGGGGGGCGGATTGGTATCTTGTCCACCTGGCGCCTTTGTTTGGCCCGGTGCTGGCGCTGCCTCAGATTGGCGCCGGGTACCGCGTGCATGGCGGCAACGGCTACGAGCCGGCGGCGCCAGCGCTGGATTTGGAGCATTTGCGGCGGACCATCCATTACGCGGCGCTGACCCGCGCGCAGTTGACGGCCTGGGCCGCGCACCTGCGGCTGGCGCGGCCGGCCGAAATCCTGTCGGTCTCTGACCTGGCGAACCGCCTCGTTTCGCGCCGGCTTGCGCCTCAGCATCATCCCGTGGCCGCTGACCGGCCGGTCAGCTTGATGTGGGCGGGGATGTGTGCGGCGGGGCGCCGTTTTGATATGGCCTGGCTGACCCGCGCCCTGTTGGCAATTTGGTTTGTGGCGATGGCGCTGGTGCCGCAGCTCTGGGCGCCGCGTTTGGCGGCGGCCTTCTTGTTCCCGGAGAAGCGGGTGGCGTTGAACCAGGTTCTGCGGCGCCTGGCCTGGGATACCCCGGCATGAAGGTTTTAATGGTGACTCCCATGCCGCCGGACGCCCAGGCGCCCGGGGCCATGCCGCGCGTCTTCCAGGCCCAGCTCACGGCGCTGTTGGAGCGTCACACGGTGACGGTGATCACCGTCGCGGGGCCGGACGCGCATGAGAGGCAGGCGGTGGAACGCCTCCGCGCGGCTGGCGTGGAGGTGCGGGCGGTTGTGCGGACGGAGCCGCAGGGGCGGGATCGGTGGGCGCGCCGCTGGCGGCTGGGGTCAGGTTGGCTGCGCGGCTACCCGTGGCGCACCGTTTGGTTTTACGAACCCCAGGCGCAGGCGTTGATCGACGCGGCTTTGACCGAGCCGGGCTGGGAGGTGGTGGCGGTTGAAGATAACGCGATGGGCCGGTATCAGTACCGCACGCCGGCCCCCACAATTTATACCGAGCATGAGGTGCGCTGGCCGCGGCCGGTGGCCTGGCGCGCCTGGCGGCCGAGCCGCTCGTTGGCCTGGGCGGCGGAGGAGTTGGATTGGGCCCGCTGGCGGCCCTATCAGCTCGGGGTGTGGTCGCGCTTCGACCGCCTCCAGACTTTTACGGCGCGGGATGCGGAGGCCATCCAAAGCTTGGCGCCGGGCTTGGCGGCGCGGGTGCGGGTGAATCCGTTTGGCGTGGAACTGCCGGCGCCGGCCGATCCGGCGTGTGAGCGGCCCGGCGCCCTGCTCTTTGTCGGCAACTACACCCATTGGCCGAATGTTGACGCCGCGCTCTGGCTGGCGCAGGAGATCATGCCCCGGCTGCGGCGCCTGACGCCGGGGGTCCGCCTGCAATTGGTCGGCCTCTATCCGCCGGCGTCCGTGCGCGCGCTGGCCGGTCCCGACATTGACGTGGTCGGCCCAGTGCCGGAGATCGAACCCCTGGCGGCGCGCGCGGCGGTGGTGTTGGCGCCGGTCCGCGTCGGCGGCGGCATGCGGATGAAGGTGCTGCACTCAATGGCGCTGGGCAAGGCGGTGGTGACGACGCCGCGCGGCGCCGAGGGTCTGGCGATCGACGGTGTGCCGCCGCCGCTGGTGGTGGCCGAGGACGCCGATCGGCTCGCGCGCGCGACGGCGGCGCTGTTGGCTGATCCCGGCCGCCGGCAGGCGCTGGGCCGGCGCGCGCGGGCGTTTGTCGCCGAGCATTTCAGTCCGCCCGCTTACGCCCGCCGCCTGGAAGCCATCTACGTCGAGTTGGCGGCGCGCGTGGCCGGCCCGCCGCCGGGCGTCCGCTGACCCTCGCCCCGTGCTGATCACGGTCGTTATTCCCACGTATCAACGCTGTGCCGCGGTCACGCGCGCGGTCTTGGCCTTGGCCCAGCAGACGCTCGCGCCGGAGCAGTATGAGGTGATCGTGGTGATCGACGGGTCAACCGACGGCTCGCGCCCGAGCTTGGCGGCCGTGGCAGTGCCGTATGCCCTGCAGATCCTCTGGCAGCCGAATCAGGGGCGAGCGGCGGCCCGCAATTTGGGTCTGAGCCGCGCCCGCGGCGAGGTCGTGGTCATGCTGGACGATGACATGTGCGCGGCGCCGGGACTGCTGGAGGCGCACCGCCGCGCGCATACCCTGGACGGGCCGCTGGCGGTGCTGGGCCCGGTCCCCATCGCGGCGCTGGCCGACGCGGCGCCGGTGCGGCGCTACATCGCCGACAAGTTCAATCGTCATCTTGACCAGCTGGCTCAGCCGGGGCATGTCTTTCAGCTGCGGGACTTTTACAGCGGCAATGTGTCCGTCGGCCGCGACATCCTACAGGGCGTGGGCGGCTTTGACAGCGACTTCCGCCAGTATGGCAACGAGGACCTTGAGCTGGCGGTGCGCCTGCAGCGGGTCGGCGTGCGCGTGGCTTATTGCCCGGCCGCGGTGGCACACCAAGACTCAGTAGATGAAAAATCATCAGGTCACAGGCTGGGGAGTTAGCGCTACGATCTCATGAAGGCAGCCGAAATGGTCTTCCAAAGCGCGGCTCAGGAATTTAGCGAAGCGGTTCAAACGCAGGTGCGCCGCGCGAACGGTGCGTTGTCGCTGCCGAGGCACCTGGGCCACAAACCAGCGCCACCGCAACCAGAGATTGACCAGCAAGAAACTGAGCGCCAGCAATACGAAGCGGTAGGCGGGGTTACTCGAGGTCGTCCAGCCGCGCACCTGGCGCGCACAGCGATAACTCGCCTCGATCCCGAAGCGGCGGCGGTAATGGCGGCGAATGCGGTTTGGCAACCAACTGAGCCACACGACGATGAAGATCATCCACTCCGCGCGGCGCGAAGCGCGTCCGGTCCGGCGCGCGGTCGTGAACACCCGGCAGACCGCCACCGCGACGGTCTCGGCCCCATGTTCGGGGCTGCGAAAGGTATGCTGGGTCCGATAACTGACCCGGCCCTGGCACAAAGCTCGGGTGCCACCCTGCTTGCCCCGGATGGGGCAGGCAATGATGGCCGGGATCCGCCAGCGTTTCAGACACCGGATCACGGCGACACTGGCAAAGCCGCGATCCAAGGTCAGCGTTTTGACCTTGATTTTCAGGTGCCGGATGCGGGTTACGAGGGCATTCAGGACGTCGACCGGGCTGTCATTGGGATGCACAAAGCAGATGGCCAAAGTCATGCGCCACGGGTGGGTGTTGGCGTAAGCCGTCGCCACGCGATAGAACCGGGTGGTACCGTCTTTGGCTTCCGCCCGGATCCACAAGCCCTGCGCCTGCTCCGTCGTGCCGTAATACGCCTGATCGTGAAAGTCGCAGGCCAGGTCGCGGGCGCCGCGCCGCAGGCGGGCCGGCAACTGCGCGGCCAAGAGCCGATTGAATTGACGCTCCAGCCACGGCAAATCTTCGGCTTGCCACTGGGCGTTGACATAGCCGCGCACCGCCGCCGCGGTCGGCGCGCCCGGCAAATCCTGGCAGACCTGTTCCAATGTGCCGGCTTGGGCAGCGACACCCAACAAGACGTTCCACAACGCGGCCGGCGTGCAGATATACCCGTCAGCTTCCAACGGCACGTGTTTCAGCAGTTCCGTCCGAGCTTGGTCCAACACTTCGCGATCCGTCAGTTTTGGCGTATGCTTGGGCATGAGCTTGCTCCTTCGGCGATTGGGTGCTTGGCAGCTTCAATCTTACCGAAAGGGCAAGCTTTCCGTTTAATCAGATTTTTCGTCTACTGAG
>JAGOBN010000221.1 GCA_017999235.1 Anaerolineales bacterium
AACAGTCGGTCTGGCCGGTGTGGTCGAAGCGCGCGTTTTTCCAATCTGTAGTGGTGTGGCAGTTGGCGCACTGGCCTTCAAAGTGGTTGGCCGGCTTGTCGGGCGTGTGGCAGCTCAGACAGTCGGTCTTGCCCGTGTGGTCGAAGCGTGCGCCTTTCCAGTCCGCCGTCGAATGGCAGGCCGAGCACTGGCCCTCAAAGTGGTTGGCCGGCTTGTCGGGTGTGTGGCAGCTGACGCAGTCGGTGAGAGCGGCGTGATCAACATGCGCGCCTTTCCAATCCGTGGTGGTGTGGCAGTTGGCGCATTGGCCCTCAAAGTGGTTGGCCGGCTTGTCCGGTGTATGGCAGCTGACGCAGTCGGTGAAACCGGCATGGTCGAATTGGGCCGGCGTCCAGCCGGTTGCGGTATGACACCGGACGCAATCACCCGGGAAGTGTTCCGCCGGCGTCTCGGCCGCATGGCAGCCCGCGCAATCGCGCGGGGTGCCGCGATACTGGCCGTTGGTGTGGCACGCGGTGCAGGCCGCCTCGGCATGGCGGCCGACCAACGGAAAGAACGCGTGGCCGCCGGCCTGGCTCCCGGTTGGAAAAGGGATGGCGTGCGGCGCGATCCCGGCAGCGCCGGCCAGCGCCGCCAGCGGCTGAACCGCCGTCAGCGCGTCGGGCAGGGCCGCCGGAAGATTGGCCAGCGCGACCCGGGTGGGCCGCGGCCCGGCCACCAACGCCAGCAGCGTTTCCGCGCGGTTAAGATAGCGCGCCAGCAGGCGCGGGCTGACACGCTCCAGCACCGTCAGGCGCTGCAGCGTTTGTTCGTAGCGGGTAAGGAGCGCGGCCAGGCGGCCGCGCAGCCTCGTTTGGGCTTCCGCCGGCGCCGCGTCAATGGCGGCTAAAGTCTGGTCCAGCGTGCGCGTAAATTCGCCCAACGCATACAACTCGTCCGGTGTGCCAGCCCGGTAGGCCAAGTCTTGCAGCCGGAACTCCAGCGCGTCCAGCCAGGCCGCGGCGCGTTCTGTGGGGTCGCCGACAAAGCGCAGCCGGGCGCCTTCCGTCCAGCTTTGCAGGGGATACAGCGCATCGCCCGGGGAATACGGCTCCCAGGCCACCAAGGCGGCCGCGCCGGCGCCGGCGGTTAACAAACCCACGATCAGGACAACCAGCAGCC
Organism: Anaerolineales bacterium; assembly: GCA_017999235.1. The sequence goes on from JAGOBN010000221.1 coordinate 1,162, forward strand.
CGATCCCGCCCGCGCGGCGGGCCGTCAACGGCTCAGCCTTGGCCGAAGCCGGGTGCGCCGCCAACAGGCGCCGCCCGTCAATCCAGCGAACCCACATTGCACGCAGTTTCTGCATCCACAGCCTCCCCGCTGGTCGCGGCGCGGCCAACCTAACAATGCGTTGGCCGGCGACGTTGACACTTTAACCGCCGCGCGCGGGCGCGTCCGCAAAGGAGGCTCGAAGCTTCGGTGAAGATTGCGCGAAGCCCAGCGCGTCTCGGCCGGGCGGAGGTTGGAGAGCCATTAAGGGGAGTGCCAGCTAGCGCTGCCAAGGCTGGAAAGAGGTTAGCCGGCCGTTAAAACGAAGCGTCCCCGCCGGCGGCCGACGCGCAAGGCAGGGATAAAGATCGCAGGGGTAATGTTCCCTGAAAAAGTAACCGGTCAAGAATAGCGCGAGCGGCGCCCCGCGTCAGAACTTGGAGCGCCGCTCGGAAACCGGAACCGGGATCAGGCCGAGACGGGCGGCGCGCGCCGGCCGCGCGGGCGAACCAGCGTCCACAGCCGGGAGCCGCCGGCCACGGCCGCCGTCAGCGCGCCCACGCTCACTCCATTCTTGGCGATCTCGCCGCTGGTGGGCGCGGCCAGCGGGCTGAGCTGGTTCCAGGCCAGGGCCGCGCCCACCACCAGCAGGGCGGCGGCCAGGATCAGGAGGCTGCGTATCAGGGCGGTAATGCTATTTTCCCTGCGCGTTGAGCGCGGCCACGGCCGCGGCCTCGGCCGGCCGCAGGGCCGGGCTGATCAGGTAACGCTTCCCGGCGCTCCAAATCCATTTCCAATGCACCGCCACATGCAGGCCGCTCAGCAACAGGCTCAGGTTGGCGGACAGCGTGTGCAGGCCGCCCCACTGCCGGCCGCCGTCCAGCGTGAGGCCCACCAGCGGCAGCGCCTCGCGCGAGATCATCAGGCTGGTGAAGATGATCATCTCCACGTCGATGAACAGCGCGGTGTTGAGCACGAAATTGAAACGGGCCGCCGCCGGGAGCTGGCCGAAGAAACGGCGCACGACGGTGGCGATCCACCGCCAGTGCAGCAGCAGATGGACGACCAGGCCGGCGCCCAGGCCGATCCCCAGCCACTCGTGCACGCTCAGCCCCGTGAAATTGGGCGCCAGGGCGAGCATGATTGCGGCGAACAGACCCAGGTCCACCCCCAGGTTCACCTGGGTTGAACTGGGTTTCGGGTGTGTGATTTGAACTGACATGCGGACCTCCACTTTGAATTGCGGCTCTCAAACTGGGGAATTTCTATGGAGCGGGCGTTTAGAGGCGGAGTAGAGCCGCTGAGTTGTGGATGAGAAGGGGCCGGATCACGCGACCGCCATGCTATACTCCTCGGCATGGACCTGTTTGACTACGGCGTTCAGCAGCGCCTGGGCCGCGAGGCGCCGCTGGCCGCGCGCCTGCGCCCGCGCACGCTGGACGAATTCGTCGGCCAGGACGAGATCGTCGGGCCGGGCCGGCTGCTGCGCCGCGCCATCGCCGCCGACCGGCTGTTCTCGTCCATCATTCTCTGGGGGCCGCCCGGCACCGGCAAGACCACGCTGGCGCAGATCATCGCCAACACCACCCGCAGCCACTTTGCCTCGCTCAACGCCGTCCTGGCCGGCATCGCCGACCTGCGCACGGTTCTGGCGGAAGCCAAAGAGCGCCGCAAGCTGCACGCCATCCGCACCATCCTGTTCATCGACGAGGTCCACCGCTGGAACAAGGCCCAGCAGGATGCGCTGCTCCCGCACGTGGAGGACGGCACCATTCTGCTCATCGGCGCCACCACTGAAAACCCCTACTTTGAGGTGATCGGCGCCCTGGTCTCACGCTCGCGCATCTTTCAGCTCCAGGCCCTCACCGCAGCGGACACGCGCCGCATCCTGCTCAACGCCCTGGGCGACACGGAGCGCGGGTACGGCGGCGTGGACGTCCAGCTGGATGACGAGGCCCTGGCGCACATCGTCAACGTGGCCGGCGGCGACGCCCGCAACGCCCTCAACGCGCTGGAGCTGGCCATTGAGACCACGCCGCCCGAGGCGGCCGGCGCCATCCACGTCACGCTGGAGGTCGCGCAGGAATCCATCCAGCGCCGCGCCGTGCTGTACGACAAGGACGGCGACGCCCATTACGACACCATCAGCGCCTTCATCAAAAGCGTGCGCGGCTCGGACCCGGACGCGGCCTTGTACTGGCTGGCCAAGATGCTGTACGCCGGCGAAAGCCCGCGCTTTGTCCTGCGCCGCCTGCTGATCCTGGCCGGGGAAGACATCGGCCTGGCGGACCCGCTGGGGCTGGTGGTGGCCAACGCCGCCGCGCAGACGTTTGAGTTTGTAGGGATGCCGGAGGGCATTTACGCCCTGGTGGAAGCCACGCTCTACCTGGCCACCGCGCCCAAATCCAACACCGCCGGCGCTTATTTCAAGGCTTATCAAAAGGTGGAGGCCGAGGGCAAGGTGGAGGTGCCCCAGCACTTGCAGGACGCCAACCGGGATGCGAAAGGCCTGGGCCACGGCCAGGGCTACGTCTACCCGCACGAGCGGCCCGGCCACCACGCCGCCCAGCAGTATCTGCCCACCGCCGTCCTCGGAACGTATTTCTACGCGCCGTCCGCCGAAGGCTATGAAGCCGCCGTGCAGGACCGGCTGGCCCGCTGGCGCGCCGCCCAGGAAAAGGCGCTGGGCTTGGAAACCACCACCACCCTGCCCGAGCTTAGCGAGGCCGAACTGCAGGCCGTCAAACGCCGCTTGGGCCGCTAATCACCCAATCATCAATACCCCATGACCCTTCTCCTCCTCATCCGCCACGGCGAGAACGATTACACCAAGACGGGCCGGCTGGCCGGCTGGACCCCCGGCGTCAGCCTGAACGCTACCGGCCAACAGCAGGCGCGGGCGCTGGCCGAGCGCCTGAAGGACGCGCCGCTCAAGGCCCTCTACTCCAGCCCCTTGGAGCGCGCCCAGGAGACCGCGGCGCCCCTGGCCGCCGTGAAGAAACTGCCGGTGCGGATTGTGGAAGGGGTCGGCGAGGTGCGGTACGGGGAATGGCAGGGGCGCAGCCTCAAACGCGTGGCGCGCACCAAACTCTGGCGCACCGTGCAGAGCCTGCCGTCGGCTATGCAATTCCCGCAGGGCGAGACCTTCCGGGCGGTGCAAAGCCGGGCGGTGGAGGCCGTGGAGCAGCTGGTCCTGGCTCACCCGAAGGATATGATCGCGGTCTTCTCGCACGGCGATGTGATCAAGCTGCTGGTGGCCCATTACCTGGGCTTGCCGCTGGACCTGTTTCAGCGGATCATGATCAACACCGCCTCGGTCAGCGTCGTACGGCTCGGTCAGGGCCAGCCGGTTTTGGTAAAATTGAATGAAACCGGCCGCGGCGAAGCTCCCGCCGGCCGGCCCAAACCCAAGTCTAAAAAATCATAAACCATCGCCAGCGCCCTTGATCCCACCGAGCCCCTATGTCCGGCCAGGTTTTTGAGCTCAATCCCGTCTCCCATCTCACGACCGGCGCCGTCGGCCAGCCCGGCCAGCGCGTGTTCTACCTGCAGGCGGCCAGCGGCGCGGAGGTGGTGACGCTGATCGTCGAGAAACTGCAGGTGGAGGCGCTGGCGCAGAGCATCACCCAGCTGGTGGATGAGCTGTACGAGAAATTCCCCGATCTGACGCGCGCCGAGCCCGCCTACCGCGCCGACCGCATGACCCTGCGCACGCCGCTCGATCCGGCCTTCCGGGTGGGGCAGCTGGGCCTGGGCTATGACGCGGACCGCGATCTGCTGGTGCTGGTGGCGCAGGAAATCACCACCGACGAGCGCGGCCCGGAAGAGGCCGGCGTGGCGCGCTTGTTCGCCACCCGCGCGCAAATGCTGGAACTCTCCGAGCACGGCCGCGCGCTGGTGCGCCAGGGCCGGCCGATCTGCGGGCTGTGCGGCCAGCCGATGGACCCGCAAGGCCATTTCTGCCCGCGCAGCAACGGCCATAAGCACTGACGCCATGGCGGACGCGCCGCCGGTCCCCGACCACGGGGCCTCCCGCCCGGTCAGCGCCCAGACGGTCCTGCGCCTCCTGCAGGACGGCGCGCTGGCGCTGGAAGGCCTCCTGCCGTATGGCTCCAACTACACCTTTCTGGTGCGGGTGAGCCGGGCGGACCAGACCGCCTACGGTGTCTACAAGCCCATCGCCGGCGAACGCCCGCTCTGGGATTTTCCGGAGAACACCCTGGCCTACCGCGAGGTGGCCGCGTATCGGGTCAGCGAGGCGCTGGGCTGGCGGCTGGTTCCGCCCACGGTCTTTCGCGGCGACGGCCCGCACGGCCCTGGCTCGCTGCAGTACTTCATCCGCGCCCAGCCGGAGTTTCATTACTTCAACTTGGAGGAGGCCGACCGGCCGCACCTGCGGCGCGTGGCGCTGTTTGATGTGCTGATCAACAACGCCGACCGCAAGGGCGGGCATGTCTTGAAGGATCTGGCCGGCCAGCTGTGGCTGATCGATCACGGCCTGGGCTTCAACACCCAGCCCAAGCTGCGCACCGTCATCTGGGATTTCGCCGGCGAGCCGATCGAGCCGGCGCTGCTGGCCGATATCGAGCGCTTCCGCGCCCGGCTCGATGAGGCCGCCGATCTGCCGGCCATGTTCGCGGACCTGCTGGACCCGCCGGAGCTGGCGGCGCTGCGCCGGCGCGCCGACAAACTGCTCACCGCCCGCCGCTACCCGGAGCCCGGCTCCGGCCGCAGCTATCCCTGGCCGCCCGTCTAAGGCCACCTTGCGAGGGACTCATGGACTTCCAAAAAGCACTCCACTCCACGCTGGAACAGCTCAAAGATGCCGCGCAGGGCGCCATGCACACGCTCAATCTGGCCAGCCTGGCCGATGAGCCGGCCGGCGGCCCGCCCGCGCCGATCGAACGCAAGGCGCTGGTGATCATCTTCAACCCGCGCGTCCCCTCGGCCGGCGGCAAGACCCTGCGCGAGGTGATGAACTGGAAGAACCCGGATCAGCTGATCCCCGGCTACATTGCCGACCTCAAAGAAATCAGCGGCGGCTACGCCAATTACACGGTGGTGGAGCGCATTGAGGTGGACCGCATCCCGGCCAAGGCGGACGGCTTCGTCTACAACCCGGACGAGTTCGTCAAGTGCCTGCGCGCCGGCAGCGGTTTCCATCAGCCGGACGCGGTGGACTATCACCCCATCCTGGCCGACTTTGACATCGTCAACAAGGTCAACAGCGGCGCCATTGACGAAGTCTGGCTGTTCGCCTTCCCGTATGCCGGCTTCTACGAGTCCATCATGGCCGGGCCGGGCGCGTTCTGGTGCAATGCGCCGGCGCTGGAAGACGTGGCCGGCGCCCAGCGCCGCTTCGTGATCATGGGCTACAACTACGAGCGCGGCGTGGGCGAGATGCTGGAGAACCTGGGCCACCGCGCCGAATCAATCATCAAGCACACCTTCCGCCACACCTCGGGCGAAGCCAATTTGTGGGAGCGCTTCTCCCGCTATGACAAGACCCACCCCGGCCAGGCCGAGGTGGGCATCGTCCACTACGCCCCCAACAGCCGGCGCGATTATGACTGGGGCCATGACGCCCCGGTCCCCAGCCGCGCCGACACCTGGCTCAACTTCCCCGACCTGAGCGGCCCGGCCCGGACGATGACGT
>JAGOBN010000222.1 GCA_017999235.1 Anaerolineales bacterium
TGGGTATGGACCGCGGCCTGACCTGGGATAAGCTCGCCACCGCCACGCTCAACCTGCGCGCCGGCGCCGTCTTCGTGGGCACCAACCCGGATAAGACCCTCCCCACCGAGCGCGGGATCACGCACGGCAACGGCGCGGTGCTGGCGGCGCTGCAGGCCGCCACGGACCTGACGCCGCTCATCATCGGCAAGCCGGAGCCGACCATGTATCAGCTGGCGCTGCGCCGGCTGGGCGTGGCGCCGGGCGCGGCCGCCGCCATCGGCGACCGCCTGGATACCGATATCCTGGGCGCGGTGCGGGCGGGGATGCGCAGCGTGCTGGTGCTCTCCGGCGTGGCCACGCGCGCCGATCTGGAGCTCTCGCCGTTCCAGCCCACCTGGGTGCTGGAGGATATCCGCGCCGTGACCCGCACCTTGAGAGGGTGAGGCCCGCCCATGCTGCCCACCGATATTTTTTTCGCCGATGTTGAACAGGTGATGGCCGGCGCCACCGACGCCGACCGGCCGCGGCTGCGCCAATTGGTCGAGGAGCTGGCCCATATCGCCGAGCGGGTGCCGCGCGTGGCCGACCGGTGCTACGTCTACCAGGCGCGGCTGTACGCGCGGCTGCAGGAATATGAGCAGGCGCTCACCGCGCTGGATCAAGCGCGGCAGCTGGCGCCGCTCGACGCGGAGCTGACCATCCTGCGCGGCGATATCCACCGCCAGATGCAGGAATACTCCCAGGCGCTGCAGGACTATACGCGCGTGCTGGAGGCTCATCCGGAGGCCGTGACCGCGCGCATCCACCGGGCCGAAATGCTGCACGCCACCGGCCACCTGGAGCAGGCCCTGCAGGATATCCTCGAAGCGCTGCGGCACGAGCCGCGTTCCTTGCGCCTGCTCTACCGCCGCGGCTTGATTCTGGCGGATCTGCGCCGGCCGCGCGAGGCCAGCGCCGATTTCCGGATGGTGGCGCAGCTCAGCCCGGAGGCGGAGCTGAAGAAAAAAGCCGCCGAGCGCCTGCGGGAACTGGGGGAGCGGTGACGGCCTCATTTTTTGATCTCAGCCTGGCGGATCTGACCGCGCACTTGGCGGCCTGGGGGGAGCCGGCCTACCGCGCCCGCCAGGTGTGGCAGGCGGTCTATCGCGACCTGGCGGCGGCGCCGGCCGAGATCACGACGCTGCCCAAGCCGCTCCGCGAACGGCTGGCCGCCGAGCTGAGCTTCGCGCCCCTCACGCCGGCGGCCGATCTGCGCTCCGCGGACGGCCAGACCCGTAAGCGGCTCTGGCGGCTGCCGGACGGCCGCTCCATCGAGGCGGTGTTGATGGGCTATGCCCGCCGGCGGACGGCCTGCATCTCCACCCAGGCTGGCTGTGCCATGGGCTGCGTCTTCTGCGCCACCGGCCAGATGGGGTTTCAGCGGCATTTGACCGTCGGTGAGATTGTCCAGCAGGTGCTGGGCTTTGCGCGGGAATTGAAGGCCCAGGACGATCATCTGACCAATATCGTGGTCATGGGCATGGGCGAGCCGTTTCACAACTACGCCGGCACGCTGGGCGCGGTGGATGTCTTGACCGACCCGGGCGGCTTCAACTTCGGCGCGCGCCGCATCACCATTTCCACCGTCGGGCTGGTGCCGATGATCCGGCGCTTTGCGGATGAGAAGCGCCAGGTGAACCTGGCCATTTCGCTGCACGCCGCCACGGACGACCTGCGCGCCGAGCTTCTGCCCGTCAACAAGCGCTATCCCATCGCCGAGGTGTTTGACGCCGTGCGCTATTACGCCGCGCAGACCCATCGGCGGGTGACCTTTGAGTGGGCGCTGATCGCCGGCCACAACGACACCGTGGAGCAGGCGCGGGCGTTTGCGGCGCTGGCGCGCGGCCTGCTCTGCCACGTCAACGTCATCCCGCTCAACCCCACGCGCGGCTACGCCGGCCAGGCCTCCACCCGCGAGCGCGTGGCGGCCTTTACGGCGGTTTTGGAGCAGTTCGGCTTTCCGGTCTCGGTGCGGGTGCGGCGCGGCCTCGACGTGGATGCCGGCTGCGGGCAATTGGCCATTCGGGCCGGCGGCGCGCCCCCCGCGGCGGACGCTTAATCCGGCTTAAACAAAACGGAGGCGGGTGCCTGACCCGCCTCCGTTTGATTTAAGGCTGGCGCGCGGACCTACGGGGTGAAGGGCAGCGGCGCGGCGTTGTAGCGCAGCGGGATCAGCAGCTCTTGATCCACGTAGATCAGATCCGGGTTGGGCAGGTTGTTGAGGCTCTGCAGGGCTTCGACGGTAGTGCCGTACAGCGCGGCCACATCCCGCAGTTCATCACCCTTCTTGACCACATAGTAGTGCGAGCCGGCCGGGATGAGCACGGTGGCGCCGGCCACGATCGAGGCGCCGGGATTGGCGCGCAGCAGCGTGTCGGTGCTGATCTCGAACTGGCGCGCGATCAGCGCGGCCGTGTCCGTGGCCTGGACGATGTAGAAGAACGGCGTGGTGCGGCTGGGTGTGAAGGAGGCCAGCACCGGGATAACCAGCGTCTGGCCGGGATAGATCAGGCTGGGGTTGTTCTTCAGCGCCGGGTTGACGGCCAGCAGGGACGAGGCGGTGACGCCGAAGCGATTCACGTACGTCACCAGGCTCTCGCCGCGCCGCACGGCGATCTGGATGTAATTGGAGGCCGCCGGGGTCAGGTTGGGGGTGGCGCTCGGGCCGGGCGTGGCGGACGCGGCCGGCGTGCTGGTGGCCGCGGCCGGCTGGGTGGGCAGGGCCGTGGCGGTGGGCGTCCCGGTGGCCGGGATCAGCAGCTTCTGGCCCGGCATCAGCAGGGCCGGGTTCACGCGCAAGGTGGGATTGGCGTCGATGATGGCGCGGGCGCTGACCGCGTATTTCTTGACGTAGACCGTCAGGGTATCGCCCGGCTGGACCGTGATCTGGATAAAGCCGGTCGGCACGCTGGGGGTGGCGGTAGCCGCCGGCGTGACCGCGGCGTCAGGCGTGGCCGTCGGGGTGCTGGTCTCGCCGGAAACCGCGGTGGCGGGCGCGGCCTCGGGGATCGCCAGCGGCCGGGCATCCAGGATCAGCGGGATATAAAGCTCCTGGCCGGCGTACAGCACGCCGGGGTTCGGCAGATTGTTGCCGTTGAGCACGAATTGCTGGCTGACCCCATAGCGCGCCGCGACGGTGGCGATGGTGTCGCCGCGTTTGAGCACGTAAATGTGCGGGCCGGCCGGCATGAGGTAGGTGTTCCCGGCCGTCAGTTCCGCCACGCCATTGAGGCGCGCCACGATGACGGGATCCTGCTCGAAGCGGCGCGCCACCGCCGCCAGGGTATCGCCGGCCACGGCCGTGTAATAGAACGGCGTGGTCAGGCTGGGGGTGAAGGTCTTCACCACCGGGATCACCAACACCTGGCCGGGATAAATGCGGTTAGGGTCGGCGAGCGTATTGACGGCCAGCAGCGCGGAACCGCTGACGCCATAAATGCGCGGGAAATTGGCCAGGCTCTCGCCGGCCTTGACCGTGACGGTGATATAGACGTTCTCCGCCTGGGCGGCCGGCGCGGCCACCACCGCCCGCGGGGCCGCGATCCCCACGAGCGCCAAGGCCAGCGCCACCGCGCCGGCTGACAGGCTGAGCTGCAGAGTGAGCAAAACAAAACGGGTTTTCATCAGAACCTCCACTGGCGAGGCGACCGGCCGCTGAATGGGAGCGGAACAAGGCGGCGATTGTAGGCCCCTGCCGGAAAAAAGCAAGCGAGACGGCCCGCGCCGCGCCGCTGGGGGCGTTCGGAGGAGATGCAAGTAGCGGGCCAAGCCCGGCGTCAGGCGGCGCTCAGCGTGATTTCCGTAATCTCCGGCCGGCAGAACAGGCGCAGCCCCACCACCGCCAGGCCCAGCCCGGCGTTGGTGTACAGCCACCGGTCATGCACGCGGTACAGGCCGCGGTCATACTTGCGGCCATGAGGCGGCAGCAAGAACTGATAGCCGGGCAGGCGGATCTGGCCGCCGTGCGAATGGCCGGAGAGCATGAGCGCCACCCGCTGATCCCGCAAATAATCATCGGCGAAATCCGGTTCGTGCGCCAGCAGCAGCGCGGGCTCGGCGGCCGGCACGCCGGCCAGCGCCGCGCCCAGATCGGGCTGGCCGCTCCAGCTGTCATCCAGGCCGGCCAGCCACAAGCCGCGCCGGCCCGCCGGCAAGGCCACGGCGCGGTTTACCAGCACGGGCAGGCCGGCGGCCTCCAGGCCGCGCGTGACCAAATGGCGGTCGGTCCAGAGATCATGATTGCCCAGGCTGGCGAAGACGCCCAGCCGCGCATTGAGCTGGCCCAGCACCGGGGCCAATTCCAGGATGTCGGCGGCGTCATTCGTCACATAGTCCCCGGTCAGCACGGTGACATCCGGGCGGAGCTGGTTGGCCAGGGCCACGGCGGCGCGGAGATGCGCGATGGGCGTGTACGGGCGCAGGTGAAAATCGCTCAGCTGCACCAGGCGCAGACCCTCGGCCGCCGGCGGCAGGTTCCGGATGGGCAGCGTCAGGCGCTTAATCTCCAGCCAGCTGGCTTCCACTTCCGTGCCGTACACATAGCCGCTGACGCCGGCCACGGTATAGGTGGCGGCCACCTGGGCCACGGTCTTGAGAAAGGTTCGGCGGGTGATCGGGCGGGGGGGCATGGCTTCCGTCTCCGGGTAAGGGTGAGTGGTCTTACCGTAAGCCAGACGGGGTGCCAGGGCCAGGGGGCCGTGAGTGCCGGCCTTGGGCCGGCGGCCGGCACGTTCGTGCGGGGCCGGCGGTCAGCGCTTCAGCTCGGCCGGGTGCTCAAACCACCAGCGCACGGCCTCCGCCCGGCTGGCGGCGTTGATGGCCCGGAAGATGCGCTGGACGCCTTTTTTGACGGCGTCTTCTTTGAGGCCCAAGCGGTAGGCGATCTGTTGATTGGTGAGGCCCTCCTCGGCCAGGAGGCCAAAGATGGCGAAATCGCGGTCGGAGAAGAGGGGCTGGGCGGCCTGGGCCAGGCCGGCCGCCAGTTCCGGCAGATCGCTGGCCGGCAGGCGCGAGAGCAGAAAATAGCCGCGCAGCGCCAGCCGCACGGCGGCCTCTACTTCGGCGCCGCTGGGCCGGTCGTCCTTGTGGATCATGGACACGCGCCAGTTGAAGAGCTTGTGCAACAGGCCGGCGTCGGTGTCCTTGGAGGTCAGAATGATGATGGGCAGCGCGCGTTCGGTCTGGCCGGCCAGTTTCTCCGCCAGGCCCAAGCCCTCTTGCAGCGAGTGGGTGGGCGGCAGCGAGAGATCAAGCAGCAGCGCGTCGTACTTGGTCCGCGCCAGCAGCGCCTCGGCCGTGGCCACATCCGGGGCGTTGTCCAGCGCCACGCGCGGCTGCAGCTCGGACTTCAGGCCCTCAAAATACTGGGGATAGTCTTCCACCATCAAGACGCGCAGCGGCGCAAGCTCGGACATAGGGCGTTGACCAGGCTCCGATGTGAGACGGGACTGCGCCCATTCTAACGCACCCAGGCCGGGGCCAGCTCCGCGGTGTGGGCCTCGGCAGTGGGAGGCCTACGGCAAAAGCGGGAAGGCCACCTCCAGCCGCGCGCCGGCGCCTGGCGCGCTGGTGACGGCGCCGCGCGCCGCGAACTGCGCCGCGACCAGCGCCAGCCCGTCAAAAATGCCGTTGGGGCCTGGGCGGGCCGCCGCGGGGTCGAAGCCGCGCCCGTCGTCGGTGACGGTCAAACGGATTTCGGCGTCGGTCACGGCAATCGCGATGGTGATCCGGCGCGCGCCGCCGTGGAATGACGCGTTGGCCGCCGCTTCCAGCGCCAGGCAGTACAGCGCGTCCAGCACCGCAAAGGGCAGATCATCCGCCGCCGGCCCGATGTCCACCCGCACCGTGGCCGGCTCGCCCCCCTCCGACTCGGCCAGCGCCGCGATCTTTTGGGCCGCCCGGCGCACATCGTCGTGCAGGCTGGCCGCTTCCAGCGGATCGCGGCGCGCCAGGCGGGTGAGCATGGCCGCGATCTCCAGCCGGCGCACCACGGTCTGCGCGCCGGCCAGGGCGGCGGCGGCGGCGGCCGGGTCCGGCGCTTTTTGGGCGGTGCCGATCAGCCGGCGCAGCGCGTCCGCGCTCAGTGTCAACGGGCCGTGGACGCCGAACAGCACGCCGCCAAAGGCTTCGTATTTGCGCCAGGCGGCGCGCGCGCGGTTGATCTGTTCGGCGGCTAGGCCGGCCAGCGCTTCCAGGGTCAGCGCTTCCAGCGGGGAAAAGGCGCGCGGCGCGCGAAAATTAAGCAGCAGGGCGCCGACGCGCTCAGTGCGCGGGCCGAGCGGCAGGAAGACCGCGGCCGCCACGCCTTCGCGTTCAAAAAAACCGTCGGCGGCGCGCAGGCCGGCCAGCGCCGGATCGTCCGCGGCGGCGGGGCTGTACACCGGGGTCCAGCGCGCCAGCAGGTCCAGCAGGGCCGGGGTGACCGCCGGCGGCCGGCCGCGCAGGTCGCCGGCCGCCAGCGGCGCCAGCGGGTAGCCGGTGCCGGGCGCCAGTTGAAACAAGATGACGGCGTCGGCGTTCAGGCGGGAGCGGGCGTCCTCGGCCAGCACCGCGAACATCTCCGGGATGGAGGTGCAATCGCCCAGCCGGCTGACCACGGCGGCCAGGGTATCGCGCAGCCGCGCGGCCTCGCGCTGGACGGCCCGGCTGCGCGCCAGGGCCAGGCCAACCGAGTCGGCCATGCGCGCCAGCTGTTCTTCGTCGTACTCCCAGAACTCGGCTTGGCGCGGGCTGAGCACTTCCAGCACCCCCACCGCCCGGCCTTCGGCCAGGACGGGGGCGGCCACGCCCGACCGCGCCCAGTCCGGGCC
>JAGOBN010000223.1 GCA_017999235.1 Anaerolineales bacterium
GGGTTGGCTGAGGCAAGGGAAGCGATGTTTAACAACCTGATTGTGTGGGTCTTCCTGGGAGCCGGCCTCGGCTGGCTGGCCGGCCGGTTCACGCCTGCCCGGCCCAGCTGGGCGCTGAACGTCGTGGTCGGGATCATGGGCGCGGGCCTGACCGGTTGGCTGCTCGCGCCCCGGCTGGGGATCAGCACCGCGGACGAGGCGTATGTCAGTCTCCCGGCCCTGCTGATGGCGGTGCTAGGCGCCGGCCTGCTGCTCACGCTGGTCAATGTCTTCCGCTGGGGGCTGGCGCGCGCCGCGCTCGGCGGCCGCAATCGAACTTAACCAAGGAGAGCGTATGTCTGACAACCCGTTTCTTGATGATGTGGCCGTGGACCGCCGGGAAGAGACGGTGGTCACGCAGCAGCCCGGCTATACCGCCACGGAACAGGTGATCCGCGACGTGGCGGCGGAACGCCGGCTGATGATGTTCCAGGTCAACCGGATCATCTGGACCATCCTGGGGCTGCTGGAACTGTTGATGGGGCTGCGGTTTTTGCTGAAGCTGATTGGGGCGAACCCGGAGAGCGGTTTTGCCGTGTTCATGTACAGCCTGACCGGGGTGTTTGTCGGCCCGTTCCTGGGGCTGGTGCCGAGCTGGTCCGCCGGGGAGACTATCTTGGAAGTCACAACCCTGATTGCCATGGGCGTGTACGCGCTGTTCGTCTGGGTGATCGTGCGTTTGATCCGGATCGCGGCGGACCGCCCCCAGGCGCGCACCATCACGCGCTCGACGCATGAGCAGACGCCGGGCGGCGCCGGCAACGAGCGCACGACCCACACCACCTCCAGCGGTTAGTCGCGGTCCAGTCCAAGTGTGTTGTTCATGACCCGCCCAGCGGGTCAGCTGCCGGCCCGGGTGACCAACCCGGGCCGGTAGTGTTTTAACGCCGCGCTGACGAAGCCGGACGGGCCGCGGCCTGGGGGTGGCCGCGGCCGCCGGCCTGACCCTTCCGCGGCGGCGTGATGGCGCTATACTGGTGCCCCGTCCGCCGAATGCTGCGGGACAGTCAGGCCCCGCTTGACACTGCCGCCGGGCAACTCGAATTCATCTGGTTCAGGCGGACAGGGCACTTAGCCATCGGCCCGGCGTCAGGCGGCCTCCGCTAACTCAGAGTGTCGGTTGAGACATCCCGGCCGCCAATTCGCAAAACCCGGTCCGGAGGTTGTCAAACGCCCTCCGCCCCGCTGTTTGCCGCCGTTTTGGAGAAAGCTGCTGCGATGACCGCTTCGGATCAGGGGAGTGAACAGGTGGCCCGGCTCTTCTTAGGGGGGCTGGCTGTATTCTTGACGGCCGCCGGCCAGCTGGCGTTATTGGTTTCGCCCCAGGGGTTAGGGCTGGGATTGTTGCTGACGGCCATGGGGGTGTTGAGCTTCATCGGGATTGCGATCAGCCCGCCGCCCGCCTGGGCCACTCGTTGGCTGCAGCGCTGGAGGGTCTCGGTGCGCTCACTGCTGGTGCTGGCGGCCGTGGCCCTGTCGATCTTGGCGACCGTCGCCGATCGGATTTGGGTTGGGCTGGGGCGCAGTAATTACTTGCCGATCCTGATCCTGTGGGCGGGGGCCGGCGTTTTATACGCGGCGGCGTTTATCCGTCAGCCGCGGCCGGCCGGCGGTTGGCGCGCCTGGGGCCGAGCCCATCGCTGGGAGTTGCTCGGGCTGATGATCATCATGGCGGCCGGGGCGGGGCTGCGGTTCTTTGAGCTGGGGAGTGTGCCGCGGGTGATTGATGGCGACGAGGGCCGGCTGGGCCAGGTGGCGCTGCTCGCCGGGCGGGGGACGCAGGCCAACCCGTTTGCGTTGTTCGAGAATTTTGGCGGTCTCTATCTGCAGACCATTGGCCTGTTTTTGGAGATTTTTGGGCGCACCCCCTGGGCGCTGCGGCTGGCGCCGGCCATCGGCGGAACCCTGGCCATTCCGAGCCTGTATCTGCTCGTGCGCTATCTCTCCGGCCCTGGGTTAGGGCTGGTCGCGGCCGCGTTGCTGGCCTGGTCCCACGCTCACCTCCACTTTAGCCGGATTGTGGACGTCGCCTATATTCAAGAGGCGTGGCTGATCCCGCTGGAACTATACTTTTTCATCAGCGGCCTGGAACGCCGCAGCCGGCTGCGCTTAGCCGTCAGCGGGCTGATTTTGGGCGGGCACCTGAGCATCTATGTCAGCGCCCAAATCGTGGTTGGGCTGATGCTGGCCTATCTCTTGATCGCGGCCTGGCTGTGCCGGCCGCTTGTGCAGGCGGCGGCCCGCTCGCTGTGGGTGCTGGGGTTGGGTTTTGGCGTGACCGCTTTGCCGCAGCTGGCCAATGCAGTCTTGAACCCCAATGAGTTTTTTTTGCGGTTGAACACCGACGGGACTTTTCAGTCCGGATGGCTGACGAGAACCATGACGGAGACCGGGCAGGATGCCGTTACGATTTTGGCAGGGCGGGTCGCGCACGCTTTTCTAACCCTGGTCCATTATCCCGCCCTGGATTTTTATGGGGCTCGGATTCCGCTGCTGGATGTCATCACGGCGACCCTGTTTATCTTGGGGCTGAGCTACGCGCTCTGGCGGACGCGCGAGCCAAAATTTTTATTGCTCAACGGCTATTTTTGGGCGCTGACCGTGGCGATCGGTGTGTTTGCGGTTCCGCCTTCGGCCGACTCTTACCGCATGCTGGTTGTTTTGCCGGCGGCCATGGCGCTGGCGGCGGTGGGGCTGGGGCAAGTGGGCGCGGTGCTGGGGCCGGCGGGGCCGGGCCGCGCCTGGCTGCGGACCGGTGGGATGATCTTTTTGGCGCTGGCTATGCTGCTGTTGAACGTGCGGGCCTACTATTTTGATTTCGCGCGGCAATGCCTGTTTGGCATGGATCGGCAGACCCGCTTTGCCTCATATTTGGGGAATTATCTCCGCCTCGTGGACCGCGATGCCAATGTGTATCTGCTCGCCGATGATACTTTTCGCTACGGGACGCACGCTTCCACGGATTTTCTAAGCCGCAATCTAGCCGCGATCAACCACCTCGAGCCGGCCGACGTCCTGACCGCGCAGGCCCGGATGGTGGTGATTGCCCCTCCCCCGCGGATGGAGGAGCTTAAGCGTTGGGCCGATGAACGCCCGGCTGGCACATTCCATCAGCAAAACGACTGTGATCAGCCCGTACTGCTGGCGTATAGCCTCCCCTGAGCGCGTCTAAGGCCGGGGATAATTTCGAGTGGCGCGCAGGCCTGAACAATCGGGCTCTACCGCATTGCCCGCCACGCGGCCCTGTGGCGCTTGCGGCGGCGCTCACTCACCGGGCGGCGGACACCCGGCCCAAAACGATCCCCAGCTCGCCCGCCCGCCGCGCCCCGGCGGGCGGTTTTTTTCCTGGTTTTGTCACTTTGGCGGAAGGGGCGCATCTAAAGGGGTGTGACGGTTATTGAGTAACTCTTTCAGGCTAAGGAGTGCGCCATGCAAAAGTACGTCAATGAGGCCGGTTGGGATCGGATTGCCCGGGTGGTGGGAGGGTTGGCCATGATCGCGGTCTGGTTGACCGGGGTGGTCGCCGGCGGTGTGGGCTGGGTTGTGGGCCTGCTTGGGATAGTCCTCCTGGTGACCGGCCTGGTGGGGATTTGCCCGCTGTACCTGGTCTTTAAATTCCGCACCAACCGGAACTGAGAGGTCAGGGCGCATGCCTTTTTTAAGTCCGGAAGTCCAACAGCAGGTGCGCCAGGCCTTCGCCGATCTGGCCGGTCCGGTTACATTAGTGGTGTTCACGCAAGGTGAGGGCGGGGCGCCGGGGGCCGGCCTGAGCCTGGAATGCGGCTATTGCGCCGAGAACCGGCAGCTGGTCGAGGAAGTGGCGGCGCTGTCCGACCAGATCACGGTCGAGATCAAGGATTTTGTGGCCGACGCGGACAGCGCGCGCCAGTATGGCGTGGACAAGCTGCCGGCCCTGGTGGTCATGCGCGGCGGCCCGCAGCCCAAGGATTTCGGGATCCGCCTGTACGGGGTTCCCTCGGGCTACGAGTTCGCCACCCTGATTGAGGATATCAAGCTGGCCAGCCGGGGTCAGGTGGAGCTGGCGGGGCCGACCCAGCTGGCCCTGGCGCGGTTGACCCAGCCCGTGCACATTCAGGTCTATGTCACGCCCACCTGTCCGCACTGCCCGCGGGCAGTGGTGCTGGCGCACAAGTTGGCGATCGCCAGCGAGTGGATCACAGCCGATATGGTCGAGGCCTCGGAGTTCCCGCACCTGGCTAACCGCTATCAGGTCTACGGAGTGCCCCGGACGATCATTGAAGATGTCGTGCATATTGAAGGCGCCGCGCCGGAGCAGCAGGTGGTCAGCCAGCTGCTGCAAGTGCTGGATGCGGGCGCGATGGCGCGGCTGCGGGGCGAGTGGGAAGCGGCGATAAATTGAGCTCGGCGGCCGAACGCCGGCCGCGCCGCCGTCCGGGCCGGCTGGGGTAGGCTGGCCGGTGCGGGCGGTTTTTTACCGATTAGCGCCAGGGACGGGTTCCCGGGCGCGCCCAGAGAGGCCAGGACACGATGGGTCAAGCGTCAGTGACGTGGTTAAAGAACAAGCAGTTCGTGGCGGTGGATTCCAGCCGGCATTCCGTGGTGCTGAGCACGCAGGATGAGGCCAACGGGGTCGGGTGCAAACCCTCGGAGTTGCTGCTGATGGCGCTGGCGTCTTGTTCAGCGGTTGATGTGGTGGAGATTTTGGCCAAGAAGCGCACCCCGCTCACGGGGCTGGAGATCGAGGTCAAGGGTGAGCAAGACTCCGACCCGCCGTGGACCTACCGCAAGATCCACCTGACCTACCACTTGCGCGGCGAGAAGCTGACCCCGGCCGGCGTGGAGCAGGCGATTCGCCTGTCGGAGGAGAAATACTGCTCCGTGGCGGCCACCATTCGCGGCGTTGCCGCGATAACGTGGGAATACCACCTCGAGACCCCGGAGCTCGCCGGCGTCACCGCGCCGGCTGTCTGACCATCCCGCCGGCCTTTTATTCGCCGCGCTCCGCGCGGGCGGAAGCGTTAAATGGCGGCGGGGCGGGCTGATGCCCGGGAGCCAGCTGCGCCACATACGTCAGCATCGCGGCGCCGGTCCGGATGCCGCCGATGAAGCGGGCCAGCTCGAGGTTCTCGTTGGGCGCGTGGTTGGCTTCGTCGGCGTTGGCGTACGGCACGGTGAAGTCCGGCAGGCCCAGGAGATCCGTAAACACATAGTTGGGCAGGCTGCCGCCCAGAGCCGGCACCAGCAGCGGCTCCTCCCCCTGCGCCGCCAGCAGGCCCTGGCGGATGGGCTCGGCATACGGCGAGTCGAGCGGGGTCTTGGAGGGATCCATGCCGCCCTGCCGGACGAACTCCACCTCGGGCGCGTGCTGACGCACGTGCGCCTCCACTTTGGCGAAAATCTCCTCCGCCTTTTGATCGGGCACCAGCCGGATATCGCACTTGGCGAAGGCTTCGTGGGGCAGCACGGTTTTGGAGCCGGGGCCGCCGTAGCCGCCGTGCAGGCCGTTGAGGGTAAAGGTCGGCCAGCAGGCCAGGCGTTCGTAATAGGCGCGGCCGGCCGGCGCGTCGAAGCGCGTCAGCCCCAGCTGGCGTTGCAGGGCGGCCTCATCCACCGGCAGGCGGGCCAGCGCCTCGCGCTCGCGCGGGGTGGGCGGCTGGACCCGGTCATAGAAGCCGGCGATGGTGATTTCGCCCTGGGCGTTTTTCATGGTCCCCAGCAGATGAACCAGCGTCCACAGCGGATTGGGCGCCACACCGCCATAGTTGCCGGAGTGCAGGTCGCGGTTGGCCCCGCGCGCGCGCAGCTCAAAGCCGATCACACCGCGCACGCCGAACTCAATGGTCGACCGCCCGTCCTCGGAGACCGGCCCGTCCGACGTGATGACCAAATCGGCGCGCAGCTGATCCCGGTGGGCGCGCACGAACTGGGCGAGATGCGGGCTGCCCACTTCTTCTTCGCCTTCCAGCAGCACGATGACGTTGCCCGGCAGCCGGCCGTGCACGGCCAGCAGGGCTTCCAGCGCCAGGAGCTGTGCGAAATGCTGGCCCTTGTTGTCGCCGGCGCCGCGCGCATAAATGCGCCCGTCGCGGATGCTGGGTTCAAACGGCGGCGAAATCCAGGCGTCCAGCGGGTCCGGCGGCTGTACATCGTAATGGCCGTAGAGCAGCACCGTGGGGGCGCCCGGCTGGTCATCGCGGCGGCCCAGCACCATGGGCCAGCCGGGCGTGGCCATCAGCTGGGCGTCCAGGCCCAGCCGCCCCAGCCAGGCCACCAGATAATCGGCGACCTCGGCCATGCCCAGACCGTGGGCGCTGATGCTGGGGCGGCGCAAGTAATCGGCCAGCCGGTCGATGAACGCTGAGCGGTGGCGCTCGATGTAGTCAAAGACCGGCGGCAGACTGGGGTGGACGGGCGGCATGGGCGGCGCCTCCTGAGCGTGAATGGTCGGGCCGGGGCGATTATAGCCGGCGGCGCTGTGCGGCCGCGGCCTCTAGCGGCCCGGTGGCCGGCCCCTGGCGCGCAGAACCGCCGCAGCATCCACACGGCCCGCCGTCTTCTTGTCGCTGGCCCCTCCCGCCGGCGTCAACCGGCCGGCACCACCCACTTCTGGTGGGGCTAAAATCCCCTGATTCTTGTGACAATTGGGCCTATATCGAGACTTAATTATGTAAGACGATTACGCTACAGCATTCAGGCTTTGTTTAGGGGGCCGCTGGCAGGTTTCCATGGTTTGGGGAGAGTTTTGGAGACTCGGATGCCGCGCACGTCTTCACTCATCTCCGGCGTCCCATGCCTTGAAGTC
>JAGOBN010000224.1 GCA_017999235.1 Anaerolineales bacterium
TCTAATTCGGCCGCGGCCGGCGGCGGCGGTTGGGTGCTCAGATCGCCGGCCGCGAGGCGCCGCGTCTGGGCCACCAAGTGTTGGATCGGACGCAGAACCGACCGTTCCATCAGGATCAAGACCAGCCTGAGGGTCACGCCCCCCACCACCAACAGCACGGCGGCGTTGCTTAATAAATCGCGGTTGGCGTCGGCGAAGACCTGGGCGGCCGGCAGGCCGACGGCCAGCATCACATCCGTCGGGCTGTCAGCGCGCAGGCGCGCAAAGCCGTACACGCGCTGGGTCCCGTCCAGGCCGGTCAGCAGCGTGGTCTGACCGATGGGCTGGTCGCGCATCACCCGCAGCAACTGCTGTTCTGGCAGCGGCTGGCCGGTCATGTGCTCCGGGTCCGGCGAGCGGAACAGGAGCGTGCTGTGCTCATCGATGACAAAGATGGAAGCGCCAGGCGGGAGGCCGGCCGCCGCCGCGAAGTCATTCAGCCACTGCAGGTCGAGGACGACGGCGATCACGCTCTGAACTTGGCCGGCGTTGTCCAGGACGGGCTGGGCCAGGGTGAGGGTGGCCGGACCGCCGCCGGCTGCGGCTTGATAATCGCCGATCACGAAGGCGCGGGTGGCCAGCACCTGCTGGAACCAATGCGGCGGGGCCAGCGCGGCCGCCCGGTCGTAAGGCAGGGCGCTGCAGAGCGGGGTCCCGTCCACGGCCAGGAGGCTTAAATTAATGTAGTGGGGGCTTTGCTGAAGCAGACCCGCCAGCAGGGGCTGGCAATTCAGGCCGCCAGTATGCATCCCCGGCAGCCGGGCCAGGGTGGCCAGCAGCTGTTGGGAGGTCTGGATCAGGAGGCTTTCCTGATCCGCGCCCAGGTCGGCGATGCCTTGCACGCGCTGGCGGGCTTCCAGCTCGGCTTGCGCGCGGACCTGGACTTGATAGTAGGCGCTGTACGCCACCATCGGCAGGACGGCCAGCCCAATGATTCCGACTAACTGCGCCCGTAGGCTAGCCAGACGCCGTCGCATGCTTGCCCTCCGGGTAGGTGGAGCCATTCTCTAGCGTCGTGTTCAATGACAGCAAATCATCTTAGGGACAACCCGCGGCTCAAAGTAGAGCGCAAGGGCCGGTTATTCCGTTATCAATGTCACATTAGAAGGTCAGAGCGGCCGTCGCCCGCCAGCGACCCGCTCACGCGGAGAAGGGGCATCCATACCCGCCGCCGAGGCCGGCGCTGGGCGGATCATCCCAGGCCGGCGGAAGCAACGGGCCGGGCTCATCCATCCATTTCAAGGCGTCGCCGAGTTTCCGAGGAGGGAACGCAGCAAAGGCACCAATTCCAGGTGCATGATGTTCTTGGGGACGTACCCGATGGCGCCGGCCGCGATGGCCGCGCTCTGATACTCCGGCGCGGAGTAGATGCTCAACACCACTACCTGGGTGTGGGGGGCGGCCAGTTTCACCCGGCGCGTCGCTTCGATGCCCTTCATGCCCGGCATCTCCACATCCATCAAAACGATCTCCGGGCGGTGTTCGGCCACCAGCCGCAGCGCTTCCTCACCGTCATGGGCTTCCAGGAGCTTGAGCGCCGGAAACGCGAAGCCCAGCCAATCCCGGATGACCTCCCGCGTGCGCACGTGGTCTTCCACAATCAGCACCGTGGCCATGCGTTGTGACGAGGGGGTCACGAGCATCCTGTTATCCTTGCGCCGGGGCGGCGCTAAATCCAGCTATTTAGGCCGTTGCCCAAGTCGTGGCTCCACTATAGCCAGGCCGTTCTAACTCGTCTGTCAGGGAAGTTTGACTGTTCGGGGGCTGGACGCGCACTCGGCGGGGGCGGTTAACGAGAAACCAACCCCGGGTGGCGCCGGCGCCGGTTACGTCAAATCCAATCCGAGAGGGACGGTTTGACGGTTGAATCCGGTCCGGCGCGCCCCGCGCTCCTCTGTTAGAATCGCGTAACCCATGGAACATCTCTGGTCACCCTGGCGCATGAGCTATCTGCAATCGCCCTCAGCGTCCACCAGCGGCTGCATTTTCTGTGACAAGCCGGCCGAGGCCCGGGATGCCGAAAATCTGCTGGTGCGGCGCGGCGCGTCCGCCTACGTCATTTTGAACTTGTATCCGTACAACAACGGCCACTTCATGGTGGTGCCGTATGAGCACGTGGACAGCCCGGAGCATTTGGCGCCGGCGGTCCTGACCGAGTTGTTGGTGCTGCTGAATCAAGGGTTGGCCGCGCTGCGGACGATGTATCAGCCGCAGGCGTTCAACATCGGCATGAACATCGGCGCGGCCGCCGGCGCCGGCATCGCCCAGCATGTCCACCTGCACGCCGTGCCGCGCTGGGCCGGCGACACCAACTTCATGACCGTGGCGGCCGGCACGCGCGTGATCCCCGAGGACCTGCGCCTGACGTGGGAACGGATGCGCGCCGCCTGGCCGGTCTGATCCGCCCCTGAGGTGACGCTATGGCCAACGCTTTGCCCACCGACGTTGTTATTCTGTCCGGCGCCCGCACCCCGATAGGCAAGTTCATGGGCGCGTTGGCGGCCCTGCCGGCGACGCGCCTGGGGGCCGTGGCCCTGCGGGCGGCCGTGGCCCGGGCCGGCGTGGACCCCGCCGCGATTGAGGAAGTGCTCTTCGGCCAGGTGGTGGCGGCCGGCTCCGGGCTGGCGCCGGCGCGGCAGGTGGCCCTGTTCGCGGGCCTGCCGGCCACGGTGGGGGCGGTGGCCCTCAACAAGGCCTGCGGCTCCGGCCTCAAGGCCGTGATGCTGGCGGCCCAGGCCATCCGGGCCGGCGACGCGCGGCTGCTGGCGGCCGGCGGCATGGAGAACATGAGCGCCCTGCCGCACCTGGTCTTTGTGCGCCAGGCCGCGCGCTATGGCGACCAGCCGATGTTTGACTCGGTCCTGCATGACGGGCTGATGGACCCGTTTGAGCACTGGGTAATGGGCAACGCCGCCGAGTACATCGCCGGCGAATACGCGGTCACCCGCGCCGCGATGGACCAGTTCGCGCTGGACAGCCACCGCAAGGCGCTGGCCGCGCAGGACGCCGGCCGCTTCCGGGCCGAGATTGCGCCGGTGGAGATCGAGGCCAAGGGCCGGACCACCGTGGTGGACACGGATGAGGCCCCGCGCCGCGAGACCTCCCTGGCGGCGCTGGCCGCGCTCAAGCCGGCCTTTCAGAAGGACGGCCGGGTGACGGCCGGCAACGCCCCGGGCTTCAGCGACGGCGCGGCGGCCGTGATTGTGGCCGAGCGCGCCTACGCGGAGCAGCACGGCCATCGGCCGCTGGCCCGCATCGTCGGGTACACCTCCGCGGCCGTGGAGCCCAAGCGCCTGTTTATCGCGCCGGCCCTGGCGATTCCCAAGCTGCTGGCCCGGATTGGGTGGACGCTGGCGGACGTGGACTTGATCGAGCTGAACGAGGCCTTTGCCGCCCAAGCGCTGGCCGACGGCTACGCCCTGGCGGAGCAGGGCTGGGACTGGAACAAGGTCAACGTCAACGGCGGCGCGGTCGCCCTGGGCCATCCGGTGGGCGCCAGCGGCGCGCGCGTGGTGGTCACGCTGATGAACGCGCTGCGCGAACGCGGTTTGCGGCGCGGCCTGGCCTCGCTGTGTCTGGGCGGCGGCGAGGCGGTGGCGCTGGCGCTCGAAATCGAATAAGGGCGGCCGGCCGGCCGCTCCAACAGGAGCTAAAGGTATGACGATCCATCACATCGCTGTGGTCGGCGCCGGCACGATGGGCAACGGCATTACGCAAGTGGCGGCCACCACGGGCTACACGGTGACCATGCTGGATGTGGTCCCGGCGGCGCTGGAGCGCGGCCTGGCCACGCTGAAGAAATCCGTGGGCAAGCTGCATGAGAAAGGCCGGCTGACCGATGAGCAGGCCGCGGCCGTGGACCGCATCCGCACCGGCACGGACCTGGGCGCGGTGGCCGAGGCCGACCTGGTGATCGAGGCGGCCAGCGAGGCCCCGGACGTCAAGCTCAAGCTCTTTCGGGATCTGGACCGGCTGGCCCGCCCGGGCGTGATCCTGGCCAGCAACACCTCCTCGATCTCGCTCACCAAGCTCGGCGCCGCCACCAAGCGCCCGGAGAAGGTGGTGGGCCTGCACTTCTTCAACCCGGTGCCGATCATGGCGCTGGTGGAGATTGTGAAGGGCCTGGGGACCGGCAACGGCACCATCACCACGGTGGTGGCCCTGGCCGAAAAGATGGGCAAGACGCCGGTGGTGGTGAATGACGCGCCCGGCTTTATCTCCAACCGCATCTTGTGCCCGATGATCAACGAAGCCGTCTTCGCCCTGGAGGAAGGCGTGGCGCCGCGCGAGGCCATCGACACCATCATGCGCCTGGGCATGAACCACCCCATGGGGCCGCTGACTCTGGCGGACATGGTGGGCCTGGACGTGGTGCTGGCGGTGATGGAAGTGCTGCACCGCGACCTGGGCGACGACAAATACCGGCCGGCCCCGCTGCTGCGCCGGATGGTGGACGCCGGCTACCTGGGCCGCAAATCCGGGCGCGGCTTCTACGAGTACGATCAGAAGGCTTAGCGGATGGAGTGCCGCGTCGGCTGCGGCGCGTGCTGTATCGCGCCGTCCATCTCCTCCCCGCTGCCGGGCTGGCCGGCCGGCAAGCCCGCCGGCGCGCGCTGCCCGCAGTTGACGGCCGAGAATCGCTGCGCGCTCTTCGGCCGGCCGGAGCGTCCGGCGGTGTGCGCGCGCTTGCAGCCGGACCCCGCAATGTGCGGCGCGGACGCGCCGGCCGCGCTGCGCTGGCTCACCCACCTGGAACTGACCACCCAGCCCGAAAGGATGGATCCCGTTTATGGCTGACGCCCGTTTGACTAAACTCGCGCAAGTGCTGGTGCATTACTCCCTGGAATTGAAACCCGGCCAGCAGCTGCAGCTGCGCACCCACCCGTTGGCCGATGAGCTGGCCCTGGCCGTCTACACCGAAGCCATCCGAGCCGGCGCGCACGTCTTCATCCAAACGGTGCTGCCGGGCGCCGAAGCCGTTTTCTACAAATATGCTTCGGACACACAGCTGGACTATGTCTCGCCGGTGCGCCGGCTGATCACCGAGACCTTTGACGCCGCGCTGGTGCTGAGCGCCGAGCACAACACCCGCGAATTGAGCGGCACGGACCCGACGCGCCTGGCCCGCGCCCGGCTGGCCGGCGCCCCGTTGAGCAAGATTTTCATGGAGCGCTCTGCCCGGCAGGAACTGCGCTGGTGTCTGACCGAGTTCCCCACCCAGGCCTCGGCGCAGGAAGCCGAGATGAGCCTGGCGGATTATCAGGATTTTGTTTACGGCGCCGGCCTGCTGGATCAGCCGGACCCGGTGGCGCTGTGGCGGGCGGAGGGCGAACGCCAGCGCCGCTTGATCAACTGGCTGGCCGGCAAGGACCACGTCGCCCTGAAAGGCGCCAACATTGATCTGCGCCTGTCGATCCGCGGCCGGACGTTCAAGGAAGCCGATGGCAAAGCCAACTTCCCGGATGGCGAGATCTTCACCGGGCCGGTGGAGGAATCAGCCACCGGCTGGGTGCGCTTCCGCTACCCGGCCATCTACGACGGGCAGGAAGTAACCGACATCGAATTGTGGTTTGAGAACGGGAAGGTGGTGCGCGAGACGGCCAGCAAGAACCAGGCCCTGCTCACGGCCCTGCTCAACACCGACGCCGGCGCCCGCTACCTGGGCGAGTGGGGGATCGGCACCAATTACCAGATCCAGCGCTTTACCAAGAACATGCTCTTTGATGAGAAGATCGGCGGCACTATCCACCTGGCGCTGGGCGCCAGCTATCCGGAGACCGGCGGCCGCAACGACTCCGGCCTGCACTGGGACATGCTGTGCGACATGGCCGAGAGCGAGATCACGGTGGACGGCGAGCGGTTCTACCACAACGGGAAGCCGGTGATCTAGCCATGCCCCGCCTGGCGGTTTTCTGCGGCGCGTCCTCCGGCCATGACCCCGTCTACGCCGGGGCCGCCGGCGCGCTGGGCCGCCTGCTGGCGGCGCGCGGCCTGGGCTTGGTCTACGGCGGCGGCAAGGTAGGGCTGATGGGCTTGATCGCGGACACGGTGCTGGCCGCCGGCGGCGAGGTCATCGGCGTCATGCCGCGCAACCTCTTCCCCAAGGAAATTGACCATCCCGGCCTGACCGAACTGCGTGAGGTGGCCAGCATGCACGAGCGCAAGGCGCTGATGGCGGATCTGGCCGACGGCTTTATCGCCTTGCCGGGCGGGTACGGCACGCTGGATGAGTTCTGCGAGATCCTGACCTGGGCGCAGCTGGGCCTGCACCGCAAGCCGTGCGGGCTGCTGAATGTGGCCGGCTATTACACGGCTTTCTTGGAATTCCTGAACCATGCCTCCGGCCAGGGGTTTATCCAGCCGCAATTTCGGGCGCTGGTCCTGGCGGAGACCGAGCCGGCGCGCCTGGTGGACCGGCTGGCGGCGTACGAGCCGCCGGCCGTCCGGCGGTGGTTGAACGAAGCCCAGCGCTGATGCGCCGGCGAGGAAAACTAACGGGCCGCGGTCGACGAACGACCGCGGCCCGTTTTTGTTGGCCGTCCCGCGCTGTGGGTTATTCTTCGAGTGTGGTGACGTCGCCTTCGGGCAAGCCTTGCGCGCGGGCCTTCAAGACCCGGCGCCCGCCGGGCGTGGCGCGCCTCACTCTTCGAGTGTGGTGACGTCGCCTTCGGGCAAGCCTTGGGCGCGGGCCTTTAAGACCCGGCGCCCGCCGGGGGTGGCGCGCCTCACT
>JAGOBN010000225.1 GCA_017999235.1 Anaerolineales bacterium
CGGCAGGGCGCGCCCGGCTTCAAGGCCTTGAGCGTCCGCTGATAAATTTCGCGCACTTGCTCATACGCGGCGGCGACATGGTCCGGCGCGTAGCCCAGACACCAGGTGCGCGTGAAGTCATAGAAGTAGCCGCCGCCCGGCTCGGCCGGGAAGATATCAAAGACCAGGCTGCGCCCCAGCGCCACCGGCTGGCGCGCCTCGCCGCGCGAGTGCGGCACGCCGGCGTCCCGGCCCTGCGCGAAGATGGTGCCGGCCTCCGCATCCACCACGCCATGTTCCAGCAGTTGGCGGTTAATAAAGGTCTTGACCTCGCCGATCGTCAGGCGCCGGCCGTCGCGTTTAACCAGGTGGCCGCCCTGCGCGCGGTGCGAGGTGAGGAACTCCGCCGTCTCGCCCACCACGGCCACCGTCTGTTTGCCCACCGCCCGGATGCGCTTGACCTCGGCCGGCTCCTTGGTGGCGGTGGCCTGCTCAAACACCGAATGGCTGTACTCGCCGACGATCCGCAGACCGGGGTTGAGCTCTTCCAGCGCCTCAAAGAGCGCGTGCGCCGCGCCCTGATCGGTATGACCGAAGACCACCACCGAGCCCTGCACGCCCAGTTCCGTCAGGATCCGGCCATACAGCCGCGCCGCCGCGCGCAGGGCGTCGCCGCCCTCGGCTTTGATCAGATCGCCCAGCCGGTAGTGATCCAGGCTGACCACGCGCAGGCCGGACTTGGCCGCCTCATCCCGCTCCATGCCGCTGACAAACAGGACCGGCGCCTGGCCTTGCGGCTTCACCAGCAGACTGCGCTCGCCGATCGGCACGCCGTTGGACAGGTAATACATGGGCGGATTATGGGCCGCCGGCCCGGTCACCATCATCGCCGCATAGCCGCGGTCGGCCATCAGTCGATCAAGATCAGATTTCATGGAGGCTCCTTATAAGCTGGACGGCCGCGCTCGGCCGGCCCGGGTTATTGCAGCCGCTGCTTCAGCTCATCCCGCTGCTGGGTCAACCGCAGGCGCATGACGTGTTCGCCGGCCCATTCCGCGTATTCCACGCGCTCATCCAATTCGGCGTTTTGGAGCCGGGCGTAGAACTCTTCCGAATCCATGCCAAATTCATCCTCAAAGCGCCGCAGCCGGCGCTCCACCAGCGCCAGGGTTTCCTCCAGGCGCTGGAGATAGGCTTGCAGGGCGGCGTGATCGGTCGCGGACGAAGATGGGTCAGTCATAGGCGGTCATCGCGAGCGGCGGGGCAGGGCCGGCGCTAGGCCGCGCTCAGCGCCGCCGCGACACTCTCCAACAAAGCCGACTCTTCAGAATCGGCCACGGTGCGCGGGTCCAGCAGCACCTGGCCCGCCGCCACCCGCGCAATGACGGGCGCGGGTTGGGCGCGCAGCCGGGCCGCCACGGCATTGGGCGCCTTGACGGTCAACGCCAGCACGCGGGTGGGCAGGGTCTCGCCCGGCAGGCTGCCGCCGCCCACGGTTGAGTCGCCGGCGCTTACCACGCCGGCCCCCAACGCTTCCCGCCAGCGCTCGGCCCGGCGTTCCAATTCAGCCAGCGGGGCCGCCAGCATGCGCCAGAGCGGGATCTCGCGCACGGCTTCATCTTTCAGATAATGCGTCAGCGTGGCCGCCAGCGCCGCCAGCGTGACCTTATCGGCGCGCACGGCGCGCGCCAGCGGATGCTTTTTGAGCCGCGCCAGCAGGTCCGCGCGCCCGACGATGAGGCCGGCCTGCGGCCCGCCCAGCAGCTTATCGCCGGAGAAGGCCACCACCGCCGCGCCGGCCGCGACGGATTCCTGCACCATCGGCTCGTGCGCCAGGCCGTAAGCGGCGGTATCCAGCAGCGCCCCGGAGCCGAGGTCATCCACCACCGGCCGGCCCAGCGCGCACAGGTCGGCCAGCGCCGGCTCGGCCGTGAAACCGATGATCTTGAAATTGGAGTGGTGGGCGCGCAGCACCAGCGCCACCTGCTCATCCAGCGCTTCCTGGAAATCCCGCAGATGGGTGCGGTTGGTCGTCCCCACTTCGATCAGACGCGCGCCGGACTGCTTCATCACGTCCGGCACCCGGAAGCCGCCGCCGATCTCCACCAACTGCCCGCGCGAGACCAGCACCCCCCGCCGGCGCGCCAAGGCGGACAGGATCAACAGCAGGGCCGCGGCGGTGTTGTTCACCACCAGCGCCGCTTCGGCCCCGGTTAGGCGCGTCAACAGGCGTTCGGCGTGGACGGTCCGCGAGCCGCGCTCGCCGCGCGCCAGATCATATTCCAGGGTGGCATAGCCGCCGGCGGCGGCCGTGATGGCGTCCAGGGCGGAGCGGGAGAGGGGCGCGCGGCCCAGATTGGTGTGCAGGATGACGCCGGAGGCGTTGATCACCGGCCGCAAGGTGGGGGCGGTCAGGGCGGCCAGCCGCTGGCCGGCCTCGGCCAGGAGGGCCGCGGGGGCCGGGGCGGGGGAAGCGTCGGCCGCGGCCCGCGCCTCCGCCAGAAGCTCGCGCAGCAGCGTGGTGGTCAGCGGCCGGCCATAGGTCTCGATCAGCGGGCCGGCCTGCCCCAGCAGCTTCTCAACCGCCGGCAGGTCACGCCGACTCATCGGAAGGCTGGTCCGGCGACCATTCGGCGCGCTCGCGCAGCCGCAGGAACCACTCCACGCCGATCAGGGCCACCGCCAGCAGGGCGACGGTGGCGGAGTTTAGCAGGCTGCTGCGCTGCAGCCAGGCGCAGGTGGCGCCGAAAAAGCCCACCCACATGGATTGGCGCAGCAGCACGTCGGCCGGCACCGGTCCCGGCGCAAAGCGCCGGTTGAGGTAGCGCGCAAAGGGCACGGCCGTCCCGGTTAAAGCCATGAGCCATAACACAAAAAAGCCCCAGATCGGCAGCGGGCCGACGCGCGGGTCCACGTTGAAAATCAGGCCCACCAGCCCGCCCCAGCCCAGCAGGGCCAGGGTCCAGGCCGCCAGGGTCAAACTTAGGGAATTCGCGGCTTCGTCAGACACGGCGGCGATTATAGCCCAAAGCCCAAACCGATGCCGATGCTATAATCGTTTCCGCTATCCGCCCCACTGTCCATGTCCGCCGCGCCCGACCCGCGCGGCGGTTGATTGCACCCGCATGTCCCTGCTCGTCGGCCAAGATCTCGCCAAAGCCTATGGCGCCGTGGATATCTTCAGCGGCGTCAGCGTCAGCCTGCCGCATGGCGCGCGCGTGGCTCTGGTGGGGCCGAATGGCGCCGGCAAGACCACCCTGCTGCGCGTGCTGGCTGGTCTGGACGAGCCCTCGCGCGGCACCGTGCTGCGCGCGCGCGGGGTGCGGCTGGGCTATCTCCCGCAGGAGGCCACCTTTGAGTCGGGCATGGCCGAGCACACCCTGTGGGAAGAGATGCTGACCGCCGTCGCGGAGCTGCGCGCCCGCGAAGCCGAACTGGCCCGCCTGGAAGCCGGCCTGACCGACCTGGCCCGCGCCGACCATGCCCTGCTGCTCGAAAAATACGGCCAGCTGCAGCACCAGTTTGAAAGCGACGGCGGCTACGCCTATGAGGCGCGCATCCGGCGCGTGCTGACCGGCCTGGGCTTCGCGCCCGCCGACCACGCCAAGCCCCTGCGCCAGCTGTCCGGCGGCCAGAAGACGCGCGCCCTGCTCGGCCGGCTGCTGCTGGAAGAGCCGGACCTGCTGATCCTGGACGAACCCACCAATCACCTGGATTTGCAGGCGGTGGAGTGGCTGGAGGGCTGGCTGGCGGAGTGGGCGGGCGCCGTGCTGATCGTCTCACACGACCGCTATTTCATGGACCGGGTGGCCGCGCACATTTGGGCGCTGGAAGCCGCGCCCGGCCAGGCGGCGGCGGCCCTGGCCGAGTACCGCGGCAACTACTCGGCGTACCTGCTGCAACGGGATGAGCGCCGGGCGCGCGCGCTGGCTGAGTTCGAGACCCAGCAAGCCTTCATCTCCAAAGAGCTGGACTTCATCCGCCGCAACATGGCCGGTCAGAACACGCGCCAAGCCAAAGGCCGCCTGCGCCGGCTGGAGCGCCTGCTCAACGCGCCGGCCGACGTGGCCCGCAAGCCGGTGGAGACCCAGACCATCAAGCTGCGGCTGGTGAGCGATCTGCGCTCCGGCGACCGGGTGGTGGAGGCGCATGATCTGGCGGTGGGCTACGCCGACGACGGGCGCGTGCTGTTCCGCGTGCCGGAGCTGCTGCTCTGGCGCGGCGAGTGCGCGGCCCTGATCGGCCCGAATGGCGCCGGCAAGAGCACGTTCCTCAAGACTCTGCTCGGCCAGGTGCCGCCGCTGGCCGGCGAGGTCAAGCTGGGCAGCAGCCTCAAGATCGGCTACTTCGCCCAGGCGCACGAGGGCCTGCAGCCGGCGCGCACCGTGCTGCAGGAGATCCAGGCCGCGCGCGAGATGACGCCGGGCCAGGCGCGCGATTACCTGGGCAAATTCCTGTTCAGCGGCGACGACGCTTTTAAGACCGTCAGCGTGCTCTCCGGCGGGGAACGCGGCCGGCTGGCCCTGGCCAAGCTGGCCCTGAGCGGCGCCAATCTGCTCCTGCTGGACGAGCCCACCAACCACCTCGATATCCCTTCGCAGGAGATCCTGGAGGCGGTGCTGGATGATTTCGACGGCACGATTCTGCTGGTCTCGCATGACCGCTATTTGATCGACGACCTGGCGACGCAGATCTGGTCCGTGGACCCGGAAGACGCCCACCTGGATCTCTTCGCCGGCAGTTGGAGCGAGTATGCGGTGTGGCGGGAGGAGCAGAAAAGCCAGACGGTCAAGGCCCTGGCCCCCAGCCCCAAGCCCTCGGCCCCCAAAACCCCGGGGGAGGCCGCCGCGCCGCGGCTCTCCAAGAACGAGGCCCAGAAGCGCGCGGCCAAGGTGGCCGAACTAGAGGCCCTGATCGCGGCGCTAGAAGCGCGCAAGGGGGCGGTGGCCCAGGCGTTGGACCAGCCCGGATTGGACGTTGGCCGGGCCGGCGTGCTGGGCGCCGAGTACGCGAAGTTGGAGGGTGAGATCGCGGCCCGGCTGGATGAATGGGCGGCCCTGGCCGAGTAACTCCCGATGCCGGGCGGCCCGGCTGGATGAATGGGCGGCCCTGGCCGAGTAACTCCCGATGCCGGGCGGCCCGGCTGGATGAATGGGCGGCCCTGGCCGAGCAACCGCACCCCGGCCGTTTGTTATAATCGTCTTAGGCCAGGAACTTGCACAGCCTTATTCTCGTCTAAGGGACGGCGTTTTGTTACGTCTACCTACACTGCCGGCTGGCCGGGTTCTTGGTTCCAGGACACAGATTTTATGACACCGCCTCCTCGCCCTACTTCGCGTCTGAACCGGCGTCGCCGCGAGCCCCTGATCCCGTCTTGGGCGGTCGGCGGCCTGATCGCGCTGTTTGTCGCCGCCACCGGGCTGGCGGCCTATCTCGTCTTCACCAGCGTGCGCGATTTTGTAGCCGGCTGGCAAATAACCGGGGCCACGACCGGCGGCCCGGCGATCACCACCAGCGGCCAACCCGCCGCCAGCGCCGGCCAGCCCAGCGGCGGCGCGCCGGTGGTCAGCCCCATCGTGCCCCAGGCGTGGACGGGCGCGGACCGGGTCACCATCCTGCTCCTGGGCATTGACCGGCGGGCCGGCGATGAAGACCGCGCCTTCCGCACCGATTCGATGATGCTCCTGTCCGTGGACCCGGTGGGCAAGACCGGCGTGATTCTCTCGATCCCGCGCGACCTATGGGTGGAGATCCCAGGCTACGACAACAACACCATCAACACCGCCAACTTCACCGGCGACGCCTATCAGTATCCCGGCGGCGGGCCGGCGCTGGCCGTCAAGACGGTGGAGAACAACCTGGGCGTCACCGTGAACTACTTCGTCCGGCTGGATTTCACGGCCTTTGAGGCCTTTGTGGACGCCATCGGCGGCATCGACATCGACAACCCAGCCGAGATCGACGATCCCTGGTACCCCGACGGCGGCTATGGCTACGAGCCGTTCTATCTGGCCGCCGGCCGACAGCATCTTTCCGGCCATGACGCCCTGCGCTACGCGCGCACCCGCCATGACTCTTCGGACGTGGAGCGCGCCCGGCGGCAGCAGCAGGTGATCCTGGCGGTGCGCGAGAAAGTGCTGGACCTCAAGATGCTGCCGCAGATGCTGCTCCAGGGGCCAGGGCTGTACCAGCGGCTCAATACCAGCATCCAGACCGACCTGACGCTGGACCAGATTGCGTCCCTGGCGATGCTGCTCCAAGACATCCCGCGCGATAAGATCGTCAACGCGGTGATTGATTACCAGTATGTGCTGGATTACACCAACCCGGAGGATGGCCGGCAGGTGCTGGTGCCGCTGCGCGACAAGATCCGCGAACTGCGCGATCAACTCTTCACGCCGCCGGCCGCGCTGGGGGCCGCCGCCCCCGATGACCCGGCCCAGCGCCAGGCGGAAGGCGCGCGCATTGAGGTGCTCAACGGGGCCGGCGTGGAAGGCCTGGCGCGCACCACCGCGGATTGGCTGCAGACGCAGGGTGTCAGCGTGGTCAGCGTCGACACCGCCGATCGGTCAGATTACCCGCACACGGTGATTGTGGACTTCACCGGCCGGCCCTACACCACCCGCTGGCTGGCGCGCACCTTCAACGTCTCCAACGTCGTTAACGGCGCCGACCCCGCCAGCGCGGTGGATGTGCGCATCATCCTGGGCCAGGATTGGAGCGTGCCCTAGCCCGGCCACGCGCCGGTCTGGGCGACCCGTCGGCGCACTAAGCGCGTCAAC
>JAGOBN010000226.1 GCA_017999235.1 Anaerolineales bacterium
CGGCGCTTGGGTTTGGCCCTGGGGGCGTCCGTGCTGTACATAGCGCAGACGAATTACTCCTCCAACGACGAGCCTTTATTGTACTCGCGCGAATATCACCTGCCGGACGCGTTCGATTTCCTCGTCTGGCGGCGCGGCCCGGCCAAACTGCGTTCGGCGCCTCCCGGCTCGCGCCCGGAGGGGTGATGGGGAACGCCGTCGCCTTCAGCACGCTGGCCTGCCCGGCCTGGGATATTGCCACCGTGCTGACCCGGGCCGCCGCGTACGGCTATGACGGGCTGGAGTGGCGCGGCGGCGATCACGGCCACGTTCAGCCGGGCATGCCCGCGGCCCACAAAGTGCTGCTGCGGCAGATGTCGGCTGACCTGGGCCTCAGCGCGGTGGCGCTGACGGCCTATACCAGCTTTGTCTCGGACGAGGCCGCCGTGCGGCACGCGAACGTGATCAGCCTGTGCCAATACGCCGACCTGGCCGCCGAACTTATGGCCCCGCGCGTGCGGGCGTTTGTGGGCGAGCTGCCGCCCGGCACGGACCCGGCTGCCACCTATGCCCGGGCGGCGGAATGCCTCCTGGCCGCCGCCGAGTACGCGCACCCGTTGGGGGTGCAGATCGCGCTCGAACCGCATGACGATTTTGTCCGGTCGGCTGTGGCGGCTGAGATTCTGCGGGCGGCGCCGCATCCGGCGCTGGGCGTGATCTGGGATTTTGCCAATGCCTACCGCGCCGGCGAAAGCCCGCCGGCCGGCTACCCGTTCCTCCGCGAGCGCTTGAGCTATGTCCAGGTGAAGGATGGCCGCGGCCAGGGCGACGCCTGGCAGCTGACGCCCCTGGGCGCGGGAGAGACGCCCGTGCGCCAGGCCTTGGACCTGCTGGCCGGCGCTGATTACCGCGGCCCGTTCAGCGTGGAATGGGAGTACGCCTGGCATCCGGAGCTTGACCCGCCCGAGACCGCGCTGCCGCCGGCCCTGCGCTTTGTGCGCCGGGTGTGGGCGGAGGCCTGCTCGCCACGGGTGACCGCCGCCGGCCGCTGATCCCAGCCCGGTGCTTAACCGCTTGCTCACACCCTAGAAAGTGATGCCCATGCAATTCGGATTCATCCCCACCGAAGGCGGCGCGCTGTTCCAGGAAGCCCTGGCCGAAGCGGTGTACGGCGAGGAGCTCGGCTTCGATTCCGTCTGGCTCGAAGAACACCACAGCATCCGCAATCACTACTGGCCGTCGCCGCTGCTGGCGCTGGCCGGCTTCGCCACCCGCACAACGCGCCTGCGGCTCGGCACGGACATCATCGTGCTGCCGTTTTATCACCCGGTGCGGGCCGCGGAGGATGCCGCCCTCCTGGATGTGATCTCCAACGGGCGGGTGATTCTCGGCGCCGCCATCGGCTACCGGCCGCCGGAATTTGAGCTGTACGGCGTGGCGCTGGACGACCGGGGCGCGCGCTACGTGGAAATGCTCAAAATCATGCGGGCGTTGTGGACCGAAGACTCGGTGGACTTCGCCGGCCGCTTCTACACCGTCAAAGGCGCCATTGAACCCCGGCCGGCCCGGCCCATCCCGCTGTGGCTGGGCGGGTGGGGCGAATTGGGCCTGAAGCGCGCGGCCCAGCTGGGCGAGGCCTGGGTGCCGGGGCCGACGGCCAATCTGGAAAAGCTGCTCACCGCCCAGCGGCAGTACCGGACGCAGCTGCTGGCCGCCGGCAAAGACCCGGCGGCGGTGCCCACGCCGCTCACCCGCGAGGTGGTCATTGCCGAGACGCGGGAACAAGCCTGGGAGCTGGCTGAGAAGTACGTCATGGTCAACTACCGGGATGAGTACGGCGGCGGCTGGCAGCATCCGTTGATCGGCTCCCAGGATCAGACCCCCGTGAACCAGCTGTCGGCCTTGACTACCGACCGTTTTATCATCGGCAACCCGGCCGACTGCGTGCAGGCCATCCAGCGTTTTGTGCAGGCGTTTGGCGTGGATCACCTCATCTGCCGCCTGTACTTCCCCGGCATGCCGCACGCGCACATCATGCGGGAGCTGGAATTGCTCTCCCGGGAAGTCTTTCCCGCCTTCCGCTGAACCCAGATGATGACCGACCTCCCGCCGCTGGATCACACGCGCTCCGCTTACACCGGCTGGACCCGCGCCCACTGGGAGACGCTCCTGGCGCGGATGACCTACGGTTTTGTGCTGGCGGCCGATCGTTCCGGATCGCCGGCGCGCGCGCTGTTTCCGGATGACCGGCGCGGCCTGCCGGATGCGGTGGATGGGCTGGAAGCCTTCGCCCGGCTGGCCGCCGGGTGGGGGGCTTGGCTGCGTCATCCGGCCAACCCCGCCGAGCTGACGTTTCACGGGCGCGGGATGAACCTGGAACAGCTCTTGCGGCAGGGGCTGTTGGATGGCACCAACCCCGCCAGCCCCCGCACGTATTGGGGCGCTTTCACCCATATGGATCAGCGCATCGTCGAGAGCGCCGACCTGGCCGTGGCCGTGTGGCTGAGCCGCGACCGGGTCTTCAATCGGCTGAACGCGGCCGAGCAGGCGCAGATCATCGCCTGGCTCGCGCAGGTGGATGACCACGGCACTTATCCCGATAACTGGATCTTGTTTACGGCGGTGACCCAGGCGGTGCGTTTGCGTCTGGGGTATCCCGCGCCCGAGGCCGAGCTGGATGAGCGGCTGCGGCAAGTGAGCGAGTTCTATCGCGGGGACGGCTGGTACGTGGACGGCCTGGCGGATGAGTTCGAGCTGTACAACGCCTGGATGTTCAACTGGCATTTTCTGCTGTGGGCGTGGATTGACGGCGACCGCCGGCCGGAACTGCGTGACCAGGTGCTGGCGCGGGCGCGCTCCTTTGGCGCCGGCTTTCCGCACTTCTTTGGGGCGAATGGCGCCTACCCGGCCTGGGGCCGCTCGCTGGTGTATCGTTTTGCCGCCCTGGCGGCCGCGGCCACCGGCCACCTGCTCGGCGTCGCGCCGGCGGACCCCGGCGGGCTGCGGCGGCTCTCCAGCGGCTGTCTGCGTTACTTCTTTGAGCACGGCCTGTTTGACCCGGACGCGCATTTTGTGCGGCAGGGCTATCACGGCGCTTTCCCGCCGGCCGGCGAGCCCTATATCTCACCGGGTTCGCCGTACTGGTGCAGCCACGGCTTGTTCGCCCTGACGTTTGGCCCGGAAGATTCCTTCTGGACTGCGCCGGAAACCCCGCTGCCCGTGGAGCAGGGCGATTTTGAACTGGTCCTGCCCGCGCCGGGTTTTGTGCTCGCGGGCCGGCAAGCCACCGGGCAGGTCTTGTTGCTCAACAGCCGCAGCGGTCCCGAGCACGACGCCGCCCACTACCACTACGCCGCCAAGTACGGCAAATTCACCTACAGCACCCACTTTCCCTTCAACGTGTTGGCGGCGCGCGGCGCGCCGGCCCCGGATGCCGCGATCACGCTGACGCGGGACGGCCAGGCTTTTGGGCATCGCGCCCGCACGCGCGCGGGGCTGGCCGCGCCCGGGCTGATCTGGTGCAAGTATGAAGTGCTGATTGACGGTGAGCCGCAGCCGATGTGGGCGGCCGTGCTGCTGTGGGGGGAGCATCAGCTGCGCCTGGCCCACGTGCGGCCCACCTTTCCGGTGCGCGCGTTTGAAGCGCCGGGGGCGCTCGGCAGCGAGCGGCCCCTGGAGATCATCCGCCGGTCCGATGCGCGCGCCGGCTGGGAATACGCGGCGGCGCCTGGACGCGCGCTGGGCATCCGCCGGCTGCTGGGCTACGACAGCCAGCAGGCGAGCGCGCCGTTTCTGGATCACTCCAACCTCAACCTGGCCTACTCCTACGCCGAGCAACCGCTGGTGTCGGAGGCGCGGCCGAGTGTCGCGCCGCGGACGGTGGCGGCGGTGAGCCTGGTGCGGCCGGCGGCTTTTGATCCCGCGGTTGAGCTGGACGGCTTCACGGTCACGGCGCCGGAACGCGATCTCTTTTTCATCCAGTTGCCCGACGGCGGCGCGGCCGGCGTGGCCCTCGCCGAAACCACGCCCCCAACCATGGCGGTGGGCGGCGTGGTTGTGGAAGGCGCTGGTTTGCGCTATGCCCGCGTGCAGCCGGAGCGGAGCGGCGTGTGCGGCCTGGGCGTGACCCGCGTGGCCGGGGTCGTGGAATTCTCCGCGCCGGCCACGTTCCGGCTGACGCGTGAGCCGGACGGGCGGGCGCGGTTGACGACCAACGCCGGCGCGGCGTTGGCGGCCGATTGGCTGGGCGCTCCGATCCGGCGCATTG
The DNA here is from genome assembly GCA_017999235.1 of Anaerolineales bacterium. Next base: position 4,247 of record JAGOBN010000226.1, read on the forward strand.
AAGCGCGCCCGCTGACCGGCGCCTGGGTGGAGGTGACGGACGAGTGCGGCGCGGCCGCCATCCCCGCCGGCCTCGTGCGCGCCTGGGCCGCGCGCACCGAGCGGACCCTGGTTGAATTCCGGCTGTCCCCATGAGCAAACCCCATGCGTTCTTTTAAGCTGACCGTGGTGATGTACCACTACGTGCGTGATCCCGGCGACCGCTGCGCCGGCGCTGCGGGCATCCCGGGCCTGGGCGTGGCGCAGTTTGACGCGCACGTGGCGCGGCTGGCGCGCGAGCACGACCTCATCAGCTGGCCGGATCTGCGCGCTTTTCTGGTGGACGACCGGCCCCTGCCGGCCTCCGCCTGTCTGCTGACCTTTGATGACGGGGTTCTCGATCATTACTTCAATGTGTTTCCCATCCTGCGCGCGCGCGGCGTGTCGGGCTTGTTCTTTGCGCTGGCGCGGCCGGACGACCGAGCGCTGACCCTGGCGCACACCCTCCATTTCCTGCTGCCCGTGCTGACGACGCCTGGGCTGCGGGAGGCGGTCTGGGGCCGGCTGACCGCGGCGCAGCAAGCGCGCTTCCAGCTGGCGGACCGCCGCTACCAGACGCAGTTCCAGACCGGCGCGCCGGATGATCCGACCAATGTGCTCAAAGCCGTCCTGCAGCGCGAGTTCGCGGCGGAGGCCGCGCCGCTGCTGCGCGAGCTGTTTGCGCGGCATGTGGGGGATGAGGCGGCCGCGGCGCGGGATTACTACCTCAGCCGGGCGCAGATCGCGGCCATGGCCGCCGGCGGCATGCATTTTGGCGGCCACAGCCGCACCCATCCCTGGTTTGATTGGATCAGCTCCGCGGCGCAGGCGGAAGAAATTGCCGCGTCCGCGGCTTGGCTGCGGGAGGTTGAGGCCGGCCCGTGGGCCTTCGCTTATCCGTACGGCGGTTTCAGCGCCCAATCGCCCGAGCTGCTGCGCGCGCACGGCTTTGCCGCCGCCTTTACTACCCGCGCTCAGGCCGCGCATTTGGAGCCCTATTTCATCGGGCGCTTCGACGGCGAGGAGCTGGTTGAGGCCGGCCGCGTGGCTGAGCTGCGCCGGGAGTCCAGCGATGCCTGAAGCCCAGCCGGTCCGCGTGGGCGTGATCGGCTGCGGCACGGCCGCGGTGCCAGTCTGCGCCGCCCTGGCCGCCTCGCCGCTGACGGAGCTGGCCGTGGTGCAGGATCTCAACCAGCCGCTGGCGCGCGAGCTGGCCGAGCACTACCAGGTTCCGCAGGCCGAGACCGTCGAGCAGGTGCTGGAGGATCCCGGCGTGGAAGCCGTCTACATCGCCGTGCCGCACCACTGGCTGGCCTCGCTGGCGGGGCAGGCGCTGCTGGCCGGCCGCCACGTGCTGCTCGAGAAGCCCATGGCCATCCGCCTGGCCGACGCGGACGCGCTGATTGCGCTGGCCGAAGCGCGCCACCGCATCCTGGACGTCTTTTACGAAATGCGTCACAGCGCCCTGTACACGCAGGCGCGTGCGCTGGTCCAGGCCGGCGGCCTCGGCGAGATCATCGGAGTGCGCTTGCAGACTCTGATCGACAAGCCCTTGGCCTATTGGCAGGTTGGCTACGCGGGGCGCTCCCACAATCCGTGGCGCGGCCGGCGGGACCAGGCCGGCGGCGGCGTGGTCTTGATGAATTCCAGCCATGCCTTGGACGCCTTGCGCTACCTCACCGGGCTGGACGTGGTCAGCGTGTCGGCCGAGGTGGGGACCCTGGTTGCCGGCGTAGAGGTGGAAGACACCGCCGTCGCGACGCTGCGGTTCAGCAACGGCGCCCTGGGGAGTCTGACCGCCGGCGCGCACATCGCCGGCGCGCACCACGCGGAGCGCTTTGACCTCTACGGCACGCGCGGCCAGCTGCAGCTGCCCGATCCGTACGGGGCCGAACCGCTGCGGGTGTATCTGCGCGAGCCGTGGGAGGGCTTGGCCGCCGCGCAGTGGCACACCCTGCCGAGCACGCCGGCGCCCGTCTATATCCGCGCCGTGGAAGCCTTTGCGCGGACTGTGCGCCATGGCCCGCCCGCCGCCGCGGGCGCCCGGGACGCCCGTCAAACGCTGGCGACCGTGCTGGCCATCTACCAGTCGGCGGCGGCCCACCACACCATTCCCGTGTCCAAACAAGAGGCGACCTATGCATGAACTTGATCTGCGCGGCATTATCCCGGCCATCGTCTCGCCGATGACGCCGGACGGCGAGCTGGATCTCGCGAGCCTGCGGTCTTACGTGGAGTGGCTGGTGGCCCAGGGGCCGATTGCGCTGGCCGTCAACGCGGACACGGGCGAAGGTCCGCATCTGACCGGCGATGAACGGCGCCGCATGCTGGAGACGGTGGTCGAGGTCGTCGCCGGGCGCTGCCGGGTGGTGGCCGGCGTGGGCGGGCCCTCCACCGCCCAGGGCGCGGCCAATGCCCGCACCGCCCAAGCGGCCGGCGCGGACGCGCTGCTGGTATTCCCCATCCCCACGTTT
>JAGOBN010000227.1 GCA_017999235.1 Anaerolineales bacterium
GATGAAAAACCTGTTTCAGAAATTCTTCCGGGTGCCGGACAGCGAAGGGTACAGCACGGGGACCGGCCTGGGTCTGGCGGTCGCCAAAAAGATCGTGGAAGTACTGGGGGGCGAGATGAACGTCGAGTCGCAGCTGGGGGTCGGCAGCACGTTCGCGTTCACCCAGCCGCTCGGGCTGTTCTCAGAGAGCTAACGCCGGTCCTCCAGCACCCCCGCCAGCGCCCGCAGCCCCAACAGATACGAACGCCAGCCAAAACCGCGGATCGAGCCGACGCAGACCGGCGCCGTCATAGAGTGATGCCGGAACGCTTCGCGCGCTTCGGTGTTGGAGAGATGCACCTCCACGGCTGGCAGGCTGATAGCGGCCAGCGCATCGCGCAGCGCCACCGAGGTGTGCGTCAGGCCGCCGGGGTTGATCAGCACGCCGGCCGCCCAGCCCCGCGCCTCGTGCAGGGCATCGATCAACACCCCTTCATGATTGGATTGCAGACAGCGCACCGCCAGCCCGAGGGCCGGCGCCTCCCGCGCCAGCGCGGCGTCGATATCGGCCAGCGTCGTCCGGCCATACACGGCCGGCTCGCGGGTGCCGAGCAGGTTGAGATTGGGGCCGTGCAGGACCAAGATCAATGGATGAGGGGAATCGCCAGCGTTCATCAGGGTTGCTCCCGTCAGGCCTGGAGTTGAGTCAGCGCCGCCAACTCCGCCGCCAATAAAGTCTCGTCGATCTCCACGCCCCACACCGCGTCGCCCACGTCCCGCGCCAGCGCGAACTTCAGCCGGCCGCCGGCCTTTTTCTTGTCACTGCTCATCGCGGCGCGCACGGCCGCCGGGTCCAGACCGGGGCAGCGCGTGGGCAGGCCGGCGCGCTCCAGGACCGCGCTGACCCGCACCGCCAGGCCCGGCCGCGCCAAACCCAGCTGTTCCGCCAGGCGGGTTTCGCCGGCCAAGCCGACCGCCACGGCCTCGCCATGCCGCAGGCGGAAGCCGGAGGCGGCCTCCACGCCGTGGCCGAGGGTGTGGCCCAGGTTGAGCAGCGCGCGCCGGCCGCGCTCGAAGGGATCGGCCTCCACCACGCGCACCTTCACGCGGATGGCGCGCTCGAGCTGGGCCAGGCTGCCAAAGGCGCGGCCGGCCTCCAGTTCGGCAAACAGGGCCGGCTCATCCAAGAGGCCGTGCTTAATCACCTCCGCCAGGCCCGCCGCGCGCTCCGGCGCGGGCAGGGTGCTGAGCGCCAGCGGGTCCGTCATCACCACGGCCGGCGGATGAAAAGCGCCGACCAGATTCTTGCCCTGCGGCAGGTCCACGCCGGTCTTGCCGCCCAGGCTGGCGTCTACCATCGCCAGCAGCGTGGTGGGCGCGTTCACCCAGCGCACGCCGCGCATATAGGTGGCGGCGGCAAAGCCGGCCATGTCCCCCAGTACCCCGCCGCCCAGGGCGATGACCAGGCCGGCGCGGTCCAGACCGTGCGCCAGGAAGGCCTCATAGAGGCCCCGGATCGTCTCCAGAGTCTTGTGCGCTTCGCCGGCCGGCACGGTGACCACCGGCAGGCCGGCCGGCAGGGGCCGCGCCTGGGCAATGGCCGTATCGGTCACCAGCAGCGCCGGCCCGGTCAGGCCGCGCTCAGCCAGCCGCGCCGGCAGGCGCTCCACCAAGCCATAGCCCAATTCAATCACATGCTGGAGGCCGGGCGCGTCCACCGGGATGGTGCGCGGCGCCAGCGCCGCCTGGAGCTGATCCGCCACCGCCGCCACATCGCGCCCGGTGGTCTCCACTTGCTCGGGAAAAGAATCGTACAGCGCGCGGCGCGCGGCCAAGAGCGCGTCGAGCCTGGCCGCCGGATCCGGGCCGGCCAAAAGCGGCCGGCCGCCCGCGGCCTGCAGGCGGGCCAGCAAGGCGGCCGGCTCAGCGCGCAGGCAGATCACCACGCCGGAGCGCTCCAGCGCCGCCCGGCTGGCGGGATCCAGCAGCGCGCCGCCGCCGGGCGCGATCACCAGGTCCGATTGCGCCGCCAACTCCGCGCACAGCGCGGCCTCCAGCCGCCGGAACTCGGCCTCACCGTGTTCGGCGAACAACTGCGGGATGGTGCGGCCGGTGCGCGCCTCGAGGCGGGCATCCAGGTCCACAAAGGTCTGCCCGCGCCGGCGCGCCAGCTCCTGGCCGGCGCTGGTCTTGCCGGCGCCCGGCGGGCCGTACACGATCACGTTCACGGCCAAAAAACCGTCGGCTCGCCGGAGAGGTGCAGGTCCTCCAGCCGCGCCTGACGCAGCGCCGCGAAGCGCGGCCGCATCTCGGCCAACGAGTCGCCGCCCAGCTTCTCCAGCAGGGCGTCGGCCAGCACCAAGGCCACCATCGCCTCGCCGATCACGCCCGCGCGCGGCACGGCGCAGAAATCCGAGCGCTCGTACTCCATCGGCGCCGGCTGGCCGGCCGCCAAATCCACCGACGCCATAGGGGTGAGCGTGGTGGCAATCGGCTTCATGGCCACGCGCAGGACGAGCGGCTGGCCGGTGGTGATGCCGCCCTCCAGCCCGCCGGCGCGGTTGGTGGGGCGCACCAGGCTGGCGTGGTCCTCGGCCAACTGGATTTCATCATGCACCTGCGTCCCCGGCCGGCGCGCGTTCTCAAACGCCTCGCCAATCTCGACGCCCTTCATGGCGTGGATGCTGAGCAGGGCTTGGGCCAGCCGGCCGGAGAGGCGCCGGTCCCAGTGGACGTGGCTGCCCAAACCCGGCGGCACGCCCAGCGCCACCACCTCAAACACGCCGCCCAGCGTGTCCTTGGCGCGGATGATGGCCTCCACCCGCTCGCGCATCGCGGCGGAGGCCGCTTCGGCGGGGCAGCCCATCTCGGACTCTTTGGCGCGCGCCAGGCGCGTCTCAAGCGGCAGAGCGCCCAACTCGGCGCGCACGCCCCCAATCTCCACCACGTAACTGCCGACGACAATGCCAAACTCGGCCAGCAGCTTCCGGCAGACGGCGCCGGCCGCCACGCGCGCGGTGGTTTCGCGGGCGGAGGCGCGCTCCAGGCTCATCCGCAGATCCGGGTGCGCGTACTTCACCGCCCCGGTCAGGTCGGCGTGGCCGGGCCGCGGCACCGTCATGGGCGCCACCGCCTTGCCCTTCCATTTAGCGTGATCCCGGTTGGCCACTTCCACCGCCACCGGCGCGCCGATGGTGACGCCGGCCATGACGCCGCTCAAGATCACGGCCGTATCCCGTTCCAGCTTCATGCGCGGGCTGGCGCCGGGATAGGGCTTGCCGCTGGCGTTCAAGCCCTGCCGGCGGGCGAGATCGGGGTTGAGGTCGTCGGCCGCCAGGGGCAGGCCGGCCGGCAGCCCTTCCACAATCGTGAGCACCGCCGGGCCGTGCGATTCGCCGGCGGTGAGAAAGCGCACAGGCATGGGGGACTCCTTTAGGGTGCGGGGGCGGCGGCCAGGGCGCGCTCGGCGGCCGCGCGCATCACGGCCCGGGGCGCGGTCTGCCCCGTCCACAGCTCAAACGCCAGCGCGCCCTGCTCCACCAGCATCCCCAGACCGGTGCAGGCTTCCAGGCCGGCGCGCCGAGCTTGATGGATAAAGCGCGTCTCGGACGGGTTGTAGACAAGATCATAAATAAAGGCGCGCGACGGCCAGGCCACCGAGTCCAGCCAGGGCGAGGCGTCCACCTGCGGCGCCATCCCCAGCGGCGTGCAATTGATCACCAGCCGGCAGTTCTCGGCCGCCTGCATCAGCCCCAGGCGCGTCCAGGGGAAGTGCGTCACGCGCCCCACCTGGTTGAGCGCTTCCGCCTGCGCGCGCCGGCGGGCCACCACGCGGACCTGCGCGCCGCCGGCCAGGCAGGCCGCCACCGCCGCGCGCGCCGCGCCGCCGGCGCCCAGGATCAAGACGCGGTGGCGCTCCAGGTGGACGGCGCAGGCGCGCAGATCGGCCAGCAGCCCGGCCGCGTCCGTGTTATCGCCCAGCAAGTGGACGGCGCCGCCGGCCGGCTGCGCCACAATCGTATTCACGGCGCCGATGGCCTTGGCCTCCGGCGTGAGCGCGTCCAGCAGCGGGAGGACCGCCTCTTTATGCGGGACCGTCACATTGACGCCGGCGAAATCGCCGGCGCGCAAGGCGGCCACGGCCGCGGCCAGATGCTCGGGCGGCGTCGGCAGCGCGGCATAGCGCCAGTCGGACAGCCCGGCCGCGGCCAGGGCGGCGGTGTGCATGGCCGGGGAAAGTGAATGCCCGAGGGGGTAACCCAGCAAACCCAATCGCATAGCCTCAGCCTTTAGCGGAGCTGCTCTAACACCTGGAAATAGTGTGGGAAGGTTTTGGAGACACAGCCCGGATCCGCGATCTGCACGCCGGGGGCGCGCAAGCCGATCAGCGCGAACGCCATCGCCATCCGGTGATCGTGATAGGTCTGCACCACGGCCGGCCGGATCGCCGCCGCCGGCTGGATGGTCAGGCCGTCGGCGTGCTCCTCCACGCTCACGCCCAGCCGGGTCAGCTCCGCGCACAGGGCGGCCACCCGGTCGGTCTCCTTGACGCGCGCGGACGCGATCCCGCGAATGGTGGTGGGGGAGGCCGCGAACGGCGCCAGCGCGGCCAGCGTCTGGGCGGTGTCGGGCAGATCGCGCAGGTCCACGTCCACGCCGGCCAGCGGCCCCGCGCCGGCGGCCACTTCAATCCAATCCGCGCCCGTCGTCACCGTGCAGCCCATGCGCGCCAGCACCTCCAGGAAGGCGAGATCGCCCTGCTTGGACTGGCGGGAGAGGCCCAGGACGCGCACGGCGCCGCCGCACACGGCCGGCGCCGCGAAGAAATAAGACGCCGCCGAAGCGTCGCTCTCGATCACATAATTGACCTGCGCTTGATACGCTTGCGGGCGCACTTGGAAACACGCGTAGCCCTCGCGCTCCACGGCCACGCCAAATTCGGCCATCACCGCCACGGTCATGTCCACGTAGGGCTTCGAGTTCAAGCCGCCGGCCACTTCCAGCGTCACCGGCGCCTGGGCGCACGGCGCGGCCATGAGCAGGCCGCTGAGAAACTGGCTGCTGATCTCGCCGGCCACCACCGCCCGGCCGCCGCGCAAGCCGGCGGCGCGCACGCGCACCGGCGGGCAGCCGTTGGCGCTCTCCGCGTCCACCCCCAGCTGCCGCAGGGCGTCCAGCAGGTCCGCGATCGGGCGCTCGCGCATCCGGGCATCGCCGTCCACCACATACTCGCCGTGGCCCAGGGTGAGCATGGCCGTGAGGAAGCGCGCGGCCGTGCCGGCGTTGCCCACATACAGCTCCGCGCGCGGCGCCGGCAGCCGGCCGCCCAGGCCCCGCACCGTGAGCGATCCCGGCACCGCGATCACGGCGAAACCCAGCCGCTCCAAGCACTCGACCAGGCGCTGAGAATCATCCGACTCCAGCGCGTTGGAGAGCGTGGTCACGCCGTCGGCCAGGGCCGCCAGCAGCAGCGCGCGGTTGGTCAGGCTCTTGGAGCCGGGGACGCGCACGGCGGCGCGCAGGGGATGGAGGATGGGCTGGACCGGGTACGGGTCGGTCAGGCCGTGGGGGGCGCCGGCCATGGGGTGCGGGCGCCTAGCCTTGGAACAGTTCCGCGCGTTTGGCCTGGGCCGGCGCCAGGGCGGCGCGAATACTCTCCGCGTCCCCTTGGGCGATGACGGCCTTGAGCGCGGCCAGTTCATCTTGATACGTATTGAGCGCCGCCAGGACGGCCTCGCGGTTCGTGACCAGAATATCGGTCATCATCGCCAGGTCGCTGGCCGCCAGGCGCGACGTATCGCGGAAGCCGGAGGCCGCCAGGTCCCAGGCCTGCGGATCGGCCTGGGCCAGCACCGCGCGCATCAGCGCCACCGCGGCGGCATAGGGCAAGTGGCTTACCAAAGCGGCCAGGGTATCGTGACGGTTCGCCGACAGCATAAGGGGCTTGGCTCCTATCGCGCCGATCAAGTCATAGACCAGACCCAGCGCCCGGACCGAGATATGGCCGGGCGGACAGATCACAAACACCTTCTCGCGGAACAGGTCGGGGTCGGCCTGCGCCAGGCCGCCGGCCTCCTTGCCGCACATCGGGTGGCCGCCAATCGGCTCAAAGCGCGGCGGCAGCTCCGCCATCGCCCGCACGATGTCGCTTTTGGTGGAGCCGAGATCCAGCACCACGGTCTGGCGCGCGGGCACATAACTGCGGGAGAGGTCGTCCAGCTGCGCCAGGATCGCGCGCACCGGCGTAGCCAGCACCAGCAGATCACAGTTGTGGGCGTCCGCGGCGCTGACCGCCCGGTCAATCAGCCCGCGCGCCTGGGCGGCGGCGAGCACGGCCGGGTCCGTGTCCACGCCCGCCAGCTGGACGCCGGGATGGGCCGCCCGCACGGCCAACGCCAAGGAGCCGCCCATGAGGCCTAACCCGACGATCGTGATCTGACTCTGCGCGAGGCTAAAGGGACCTTTGTTCATAGAGGGTGGGCGGCGGGCCGGCCGCCGGGCGTCATTATACGCCGAAGCGCGCCAAACCTCAGCACTCGCGGTCCACCGCCGCCGCGATGCGGCGCACCTCGCGGATCAGCTGCGCGAACTTCTCCGGCTTGAGCGACTGGCCGCCGTCGGACAGCGCCTCGTCCGGGTGCGGGTGCACCTCGATCACCAGGCCGTCCGCGCCGGCCGCCACCGCCGCCTTGGCGACGGCCAGCACATACTCCCACTTGCCGGTGCTGTGGCTGGGGTCCAGCACCAC
>JAGOBN010000228.1 GCA_017999235.1 Anaerolineales bacterium
CCCAGGCTCCCGCCGGCCGGCGTAAATTTGCAGGCATTGCTCAGCAGATTGACCAGCATCTGCTTGAGCCGGCGTTCATCCGCCAGCACTTCCGCCGCCGCCGGATCGACCGCCACCGTCACCGACAACCCGTTGCGCTGCGCGGTTTCCCGGATCAGGCGCACGCTGGCCTGGCATACGGCGGCCACGTCCACGGGCTCCAGCTGCAGCTGCAATTGGCCGGCTTCAATTTTGGAGAGGTCGAGAATGTCGTTGATCACGGCCAGCAGGTGCCGGCCGCTCTCTTCGATACCGGCCACGGCGTCCGCCTGCTCCGGCGCCAGCGCGCCAAAGCCGCCTTCTTGCAGCACCTCGGCCAAACCGAGCACGGTATTGAGCGGGGTCCGCAGCTCGTGGCTCATGCTGGCCAAAAACTCGTCCTTGGCGCGCGCCGCGCGGGCCAGCTCGGCGTTGGCGGCGCTCAAATCGGCGGTGCGCGCCGCCACGCGCGCCGCCAACTGCGCGCGTTCCGCTTCCAACGCTTGGTTGGCGGCTTCCAATTGATGCGTGCGCTCGAGCACCCGCTGCTCCAGGGCCTGGTTCAGCTGGCGGATGGCGGTCTCCGCCTGGAGCCGGTCGGTGACATCGCGCATGATGGCGCACAACAGCCAGCCGGTCTCGGTTTGGATGGGATACGCCACCGCCTCCACCGTGCGCCGCGTGCCTTCCGGCCGCCAAATTTCCAACGTGCGGTATTCGTAAGCCCACGGCATCTGCCCGGTGCTCAGCACTTGCATAACGCCGGCGCGCAGCTGGGCGCGGCTCTCCGGGGTGCGGCGTTCGGGCAGCGCCAAGTCATCCATCAACTCCCACAGCGGCCGGCCCAGGGCCGCCGGCCGGCCCAAGCCCGTGATCGCTTCCTGGGCCACGCTCCATTCGACCACGCGGCCCTGCTCGTCCGTCATGGTGATGCCGTCCGACGAGTTCTCGACCAGCAGCCGGTACTTGGCCTCATTGGCGCGCAAGTCGGCTTCGCTTTGTTGGCGCTGCGAGATATCCTGCACCAGGGCCGCGAAATGCGTGATGATGTCGCCGTCGGCGCGGACCGGCACCAGCACGCTTTCCTGGGTGTACAAGCGGCCGTCCTGACGCCGGTTCACCAGCTCCCCGCGCCACACCTGGCCGGCCAGGAGCGCGGCCCACAAAGCTTCATATAAAGCCGGGCTCTGCCAGCCGGATTTGAGCAGCCGCATGGATTGGCCGCGCAGTTCGGCAGCGGTATAGCCCGTCAGCGCGCTGACCGCCGGGTTGGAATAGACCACGCGCCCCTGCCGATCGGTCAACAGCAGGCCGACTGGCATGGCTTCCACGCCGGCGGCCAGCAGACGGGAGTGGGTCTCGGCCTGCCGCGGCTCGGTCAGATCGGTCAGCGTGATCACGGTTTCGCCGGGTTGGGTGGCGCGGCCCCCCGGTTGGCAAATCAGACGGGCCGGCCGCCACTGGCCGTCCGGCCGCCGCAAGCGCGCCTCATAGTGATAAGCCGCGCCGGCGGGCGCCTGGGTGAGCGCCTGCAGCCACTGGGGAAAATCTTCCGGCAGCAGCACCATGGCAAATGGCTGCCCGAGCAGCGCGGCCGCGTCATAGCCCACCAGCGCAGCCGCGGCCGGGTTGGCGTACGTGACGCAGTGCCGGGCATCCAACCGCACCACACCCTGCCCCAAGGCATCCAGGACGGACCGCGCCCACGCCGCCTCCGGGTCCGCCGCCCGCCGGGTTGAGCACAGCCACAGCCAGACGCCCAGGCCGCCCAGCGCCGCCGACACGACGCCGGCCGGGCCCGCCAACAGCGCCGCCGCGCCGGCCGCCATCGCCACGCCTACGCCGAGCAGGAGCCGGCGTCTCATGTCTGCGCCGCCAGTCTCGCCAGCCCGGCCAGGGCCACGACGCTGCCGGTCGCGGCCGGCAGCCACCACACACACTGTGCCATGTCACCTATGGAGTCGCGCTCCAGATCCCGTTGGGTCTGAGGCGCGTGTATGCCAATCGGCCAAAAGGACGCGCTTGAGCCTGATCGTGGATCGAACGGCGTTGGGGAAGCCTGTCCGCAGCTTAAGTGGGCAAGATTGCTCGGATAAACCCATCTTAGCCCCGGCGGTTCTAACCAATGGGCTGGCATGGTTAGCGTCGCTTAGGAGTTGGGCCGTTCCATCCCGCCGGCTCAAACGATTCTTTGACCCACAACGCAAGATCGGGAGGCGCCGCCCCCCGATCTTAATGACCTTACAACCTGCGCCGGCCGGCCGCGTCTAGTTGAGCGACCGGCGGTGTTGAGCCGCACAGCCCTTCAGTTCCGTGTCAATCTTGCGGATATGGTTCACCAGCCAGTCGCCGATCTCGTTTTTTACCTCAATGATCAAATCGCTGCTGCCGCCTTCACGATAGTAGCGGTCCCGGATGCGCTGGAACTTTTCCACAAAGCGGGCGTGGGCCTGCTTGTTAATCCCGGCCACCGGACATTGATGCTTCTCCATACAGCCCTCTTCCCAGGAGAAGTGCTGATCCACATACACGCTGAGAAAATCCAAAATCGGCTCAATCTGATCGCGGCCATGCCCTTGGGTCATGGCGGCCAGCAAGGCGTTGATCTGCTTAAACAACTCCCGGTGCTGCTGGTCCACCTTGGCGTCGCCGGTGGCCAGTGAGTCATCCCAGACGTAGGTCTTGACGGCCGCTGGCGCGGCGAGAGCTGACCGGCCGTTGCCGTTCCCGGCCCCGTTGGACAGCGGGCTGGACGCCGGCCGGACGGCGCGTTCTGCGCGGTGTCCGGGGGCGGGGGGCGGCGCCGGCTTGGCGGCCGGGCTGGGCGCGGCGCGCCGCGCCGGCGTTTTATCGGGTCCTCGTCCGGCCTCCCGGGCGGCCGGCGGCGCCGCCGTCTCAGACAACCGGAACTGCAAGACCACTTCCTGGAGCGACTGCGCCAGACCATGCAGAGCTTGGGCAGCCTGGCCCACATCGGCCACCTGGGCATTCATCTGCTCCGTGGCCGCGCTGACTTCCTCGGTGGCCGCGCTGTTCTCTTCCGAAACGCTGGCGATGTTCTCGATGGACTGCAGGACTTCCTGGGCGCCGGCGGCCATCTGCTCGGTGGCGGCGGTGTTTTCCTCCACGACGGCGCTGACGCTGTCGAGATGATTGACCACGCGGTCATTCAACTCGCTGGCTGTATTGGCCAGATTCCGGTTTTGGCGCGCCGTGGCGCCGGCTGATCCCACGGCCTCTTCCAGAGACTGGCGGGCGCGGCCCATGGCCGTCACGGCGGCTTCAATCGCGTGAACTTGGCCCTGTAACGCCTGGGTTTCGCTGACGATGGCGCCAAAGGCTTCGCCCGCCGACTGCGTGGCCGTGGTGGCCGTGCTGACGTCGGCGCCGGCGGCCTGCATGGCCTCGGCCACTTCCCCGGCGCCGGCCTGCACCATTTGGATCATGGTCCCGATTTCTTTGGTGGCCTCGGCGGAACGCTCGGCCAGTTTGCGGACTTCATCGGCCACGACCGCAAAGCCCTTGCCATGCGCGCCGGCGCGGGCGGCTTCAATGGCGGCGTTGAGCGCCAGCAGATTGGTCTGCGCGGCGATGTCGTTGATCGTCTCTACAATCGCGCCCACCTGGCCGGTGCGCTTCCCCAAATCCCGCACCCGTCCGGCCAACTGTTCCGTCGCCCGCCGGACCCGGTCCATGCCCGTCATGCTGTCGTGCGCCAGGCGCGCCCCGTCGCCGGCCGAATGGGCGGTCTGCCGGGCGGCCGCCGCCACCGCGCTGGTGGCCGCGCCGACGGTGTTCAAGCTCTCAACCAGGCCGGCCTGCGTCGACACCGTTTGATCCAGGCTGCGCGTCTGCGTCTCGGCCCCCTCCCGGATCTGGCCGATGGCCTCCGCCAATTGGCCCATGGTGGCCGACGTCTGCGCCACGGCTTGCGCCTGCTCTTGCGCGCCCCGGGCGACCCCGTCGATGGCGCGGCGCATCTCTTCCAGCGAGGCGGCCGTGCGGGTGACGCCCTCCGACTGCTGGGCCGTGCCGCGCGCCACTTGCTGCATGGTGGTGCTGATCTGCTGCGTGGCCTGCTCCGCTTGCAGCGACGTCTGCGTCAAGCGCTCGGAGGCCCGGCCCAGCGCGCTCGCTTCCTGCTCCACCCGGCCAATCAGCTGCCGCAAGCTGGCGGTCATCTCCGCAAACGCCGTCCCCAGACGATCCTTCTCGGACAGCGGCGTCACGGTCTGCGTCAGATCGCCGGCCGCGATGCGCGCCGCGGCGCCGGCCATCCCGTCCAGATAGGCCGTCATGCGGCGGAAGGCGCCGGCGAGCTGACCGACTTCATCCGCAGAATACACGCTGGGCCGCTGATTGAGGTCGCCGGCCGCAATGCCTTCGGCGGCCCGCACCACTTCGCTCAACGGGCGCGTGATGCCGCGCGCGATCAAAAACCCCAGCCCCGCCGCGCTCGCCGCCGCCACCATCATCACCACCCACAGGAGCACGCGGGTGTCGGCCACCAGTTGATTATTGGCGGTCTCAGTGGCTTTGAAGTCAGCCTGGACCACCGCCGCCAAGTGGGCGGCCCCATCCAGCACCGCTTCACTGGCCGGGTTCAGGGTCTCGGTCACCAAGCTTTCTTGAGCGGCACGCGCCTGGGCCATGGCCTCCACGGCTGCGCGGTACGCGGTCAGGCCCTCGGCCGCCTGCTGGGCCAGAGCGCGCTGGTCCACGGAGGCGCGCGCCGCGAAAGCGGTGAGGGCCGCCTGCGCGGCCTGTTCGGCTTGCCGGGCGCTTTCCAGGTCGCTGTCCCCGCCGGCGGCCAGCTCCGCGGCGGCCAGCCGCAGACGCGTGAAGTGCACCAGCGCTTGGTTGGCGTTATCCACCGGCGCGGCAGCGCTGAACTGGAGCGCCTCTTCACGGAGGGCCTCAAATTGGCTTAGCAGCGGCGGCACCTGCTGGGTCTGCACCTCCGCCCACACCGTCAGGGTGTTATCCAGCGCCTGCACCAGCTCTTGCAGCGCCGCGTCATACCGCAATTCGCCTTGCACGACCTGCTGCAGCGGTTCGGTGAACTCGGCTTCGGCCAGGTGCGTCGGCGCCACCGCCAGCGCTTCATCCAGCACGGCCATTTCCGCCCCCATCCGCTCCAAGTCGGCGCGGTCGTGCGTGCGCAGGTAGCGCGTGGCGTACAATTGGACGGCCAGCAACCGATAGCTGATAGTTTCAACCAAAACCTGGTCGCGGGCCAGATCCTCCGCCAGATAAATCGACTGGCGGTCGATCTCATCCATTCGGATGAGCGCCACCTCCCCCATGGCCAGCAGCAGGGCCAGAATCACCCCGTACCCAAACAGGATCTTCGTTCCAATCTTGAAGCGGTTGAGGAAGGTCATACGCATAGCGGCACTCGACTCCCGAATCTATAAAACTTCAGGCCGGCCGGCTGGCTAAAGCCTGCTGCAATACGGCCATCAGCTTATCCACCGCCAATGGCTTGGTCAGGCACGAGAACGCCCCCAGCCGGGTTGATTCGAGCATATCCCCCTGGCCGGCCTGGCCCGTGAACATGACTACCGGCAGACGCGGCGCCACCCGCCGAATGATCCGCAGGGCGTTAATGCCGTCCAATTTGGGCATCCGAATATCCATCACCACCCCTTCCCAGCCGCCATCCAGCACCCGCAGCACCGCTTCCACGCCATCCGCGGCGGTATCGGTCTGATGTCCGGCGGCCCGCAGTTCGTCCGCCAGATACTGCGCCAAGTCGCGCTCGTCATCCACAATCAAGATTTTCGCCATGTCTCCGTCTCCTAGCGGGCGGCAGTCTCAGAGGACGCGCTTGGCAGCCAACGCCTCGTTGATTTCGGTTAATAACTGGTCGAATTGCACGGGCTTGCTCAAGCACGTGATCCCATAGGCCGAGGCTTGGGCCATGTAGCCCCGGCCCACATGCCCGGTCAAACCCAGGATCGGGGTCCCGGGCGTCAGCTTGCGCAGGATGCGAATGACTTGGATGCCGTCCAGGCCCGGCATAAACATATCCAGCAGATACAGGTCAAACCGTTCCTCCGCGGCCGCCACCACCGCATCGGCCCCGTTGCTGACCGCCGTCACGCCAAAGCGCTGACTGGTCAACTCATCCACCAAAAAATTCCGCAGGTCGGTTTCGTCTTCCGCCACCAAAATTCTCGCCATAGGTCATCCTCGTCCGGGCAGCTCCGGCAGCGCCTGGCTGAAGTCGTCAAAACGGCCCACCAGCTGCGCCTCCGGCGCCGGCTCGCCCAGATACGCGCCGCCCGAACCCGTCGGCACCGTGACCGGAAAGTGAATACTGAACGTCGTTCCGCGGCCCACCGCACTATCCACGCTGATCTCGCCGCCATACGCGCGGACAATGCCCGCGACGATCGAGAGCCCCAGCCCAGTGCCTTTGCCGATCGGCTTGGTGGTGAAGAAGGGATCGAACAGCTTTGGCCGGATTGAGTCGGGAATGCCGGCCCCGGTATCGCTTACGCGCAGATACAGCCGGCCGGCGTCGGCGCTGGTCTGCACCGTGATCTCACCGCCTTCGGGCATCGCATCACGCGCATTGGTCAGCAGGTTGATTAGCACCTGCACTAACTGGTTGCGATCACACTGCAAAGACGGCAGGTCCGGCGTCAGCTCCGTGACGACCGCCACGTTGGACCAGCTCCGCAGTTGGTGCT